>DATDFP010000160.1:0-19068 GCA_036522535.1 Gemmatimonadales bacterium | reverse complement strand
CCTCGTGAGCTTTCCGCAATCCCCGGACGGGGAGGGGCGCTGGATCTCGGCGAGCTGGCGGGACAGTCGCGCGGGATACGCGGGCGGGCGATTCGCGATGGACGTGAACGTCATCTGGGTGCCGCACGCCCTCGAGGGCGTCGGCACGATCCTGGACGCGCTCGAGCAGGCGGGCTTCACGGCGGCGGCGCTCGACTCGCTGGCGCCGGCGATCCGCCGGGAGCCGCTCGCCAGCTACGCGCGCGACCGCGCGGCATTACGGCAGGCCGTGGCCGTGTGGAAGGGCGCCGAGCGGCATTTTCAAGTGGCGCTGCCGCCGGACGTCGTGACCGAGGCCGTCGCGGCGAAGCTGAACTGGCTGCCGCGGCCGGACCGAGACTATTGGGAGGGTGTGCGCCGCGGCGCCGGCCCCCCAACCGAGGCGGACACGCTCCGGTTTCTCGCCCTCGCGCTCGACGCCGGCGGGCGGCCGATCCCCATCGTGAACACCGACCCCGCGATGCTGCTGCTCCTCGATACGCTGGCGCGTGAGCGGACGCTGCAGCTCGTGGGGCCGATCATGCTGCGTTACCCATGGGGGCTGTTCGTGGAGGATCTCGGTCCCCTGGTGGCCAACGACACCTACGTCTCGCCCGACGTGTGGGAGAGCTTTCGCCGGGACCGGTATCACTCGCCCACGGTCGTGTGGGGTCGCGACGTCAACGCGCTGCTCGCCGGCCTCGCCACGCAGATCCTCGCCGCGGCTCCGGGGTCGGACGTCGGTGCGCTGCAGGACGCGCTGCGCCGTACGGTGACCGCTGTGGAACGCTCGGGACTACGACACGCGGAGCTGTGGAGCTACCGCATCGACTCCGGGCGGCTCGTCCCCGAGCGGTACGGAACGAGCTCGGACGTGCAGTTGTGGAGCCTGACCGACCTCGCCGTGGAGTACTTGCTCGCGCGGCTTCCCCAACCCTGAACGAGACCTATGCGCAACATCCCGCTGCTCGATGTCGTCGTCATCGCCGCGTACTTCCTCATCCTGCTGGGGATCGGCTACTGGGCCGCGCGCCGCGAGAAGAACGTCAGCGCCGACTACTTCCTGGCGAGCCGGGACGTGGGCTGGCTGGCGGTGGGCGCCAGCCTGTTCGCCTCGAACATCGGGAGCGAGCACCTCGTGGGGCTGGCCGGCACGGGGGCGGCGAGCGGGCTCGCCGTGGGCCACTTCGAGTGGCTCGCGTGCTTCATGCTGCTCTTGCTGGGCTGGCTGTTCGTGCCGTTCTACCTGCGGAGCGGCGTCTATACGATGCCGGAATTCCTGGAGCGCCGGTTCAACCCCGCTTCGCGCTGGTACTTCACCTGGGTGTCGATCGTCGGCTACGTGCTGACGAAGATCAGCGTCACGCTGTACGCGGGCGGCGTCGTGATGCGCGAGGTGACGGGGTACGGCGTCTGGACCAGCGCCGTGATCCTGATCATCATCACGGGGCTGTACACTATTTTCGGGGGCTTGCGCGCGGTGATTTATACGGAGGTGATGCAGGCCGTCGTGCTGATCATCGGGTCGGCGACCCTGGCGGTGCTGGGGTTGCACGCGGTCGGAGGGTGGGGCGCGCTCGAGGCGCGAGTCCCCGCGGGTTTCTTCTCCATGTGGAAGCCCGCGAATCACCCCGACTTCCCCTGGACGGGCATCGTGTTCGGCGCGCCGATCCTGGGCGTCTGGTATTGGTGCACCGACCAGCACATTGTGCAACGGGTGCTCGCGGCCCGAAACATCAGCGCAGCCCGGCGTGGAACGATCTTCGCCGGGTTCCTGAAGATCCTGCCGGTGTTCATCTTCGTGCTCCCGGGGATCATCGCCGCCGCCTTGTACTCCGACATCCGATCTGACTCGGCCTACCCGGCCTTGGTGACTCGCCTTCTCCCGGCGGGGTTCAAGGGCCTCGTGCTTGCGGGGATGCTCGCCGCGCTCATGAGCTCGCTCGCGTCCGCATTCAACTCCTGCTCGACCCTCCTGACCTGGGACGTATACCGGAAGCTTCGGCCCGACGCGAGCGAGCAGCGGCTGGTGGCGGTGGGGCGGGCGACCACAGGCGTGCTGGTCGTGCTCGGCCTCCTGTGGATCCCGTTCATGAAATACGTCTCGCCGCAAATCTACATCTACCTCCAGAGCGTCCAGGCGTACATCGCCCCGCCGATCGCCGCGTGCTTTCTGTTCGGCGTGCTCCACCCGAGGCTGAACGGCAGCGGCGCGGTAGCGGCGCTCGTGACCGGCCTCGTGCTCGGCGCGGCGCGACTCGTGCTCGAGCTCGAGAAAGCCCATCTGGCCGGCGGCACCGTCTGGTTCTGGTTCGCGAGCGTCAACTTCCTCCATTTTGCGGTCCTGCTGTTCGTCTTGTGCACCGCGATTCTCGTCTTCGTGAGCTTTGCGACCCCGCCGCCGGCGGCGGAGCGCGTGGCCGATCTCACCTACCAGACCGCGGCCCCGTCACCGGCCACCCAGGCGGCGCCCCGGGAACAACGGGTGAACGTGGCCTGGTCGGTCTTGCTCGCCGCCGTCATCGGGGTGCTGTGGATCGTGTTCCGCTGAGCCGGTAAGGGCGGCAAGGGCGGCAAGGGCGGCACAGGCGGCAAAGACGCCGCCGCTGTCCGTGCCGCCCTTACCGCCCCTGCCGCCTTGTATAGAAGGAGAGACCAGTGCCCAACTTCACACTCTCGACTCTCACCGCGCTCGCGCTGCCGGTGGGGTTCGCGGTCGCGGGGCTGCTCCTCGGTCTCGCGGTCCAGCGCACCGTGTTGACGCGGCTCGCCCGGGCGGCCGCACGGACCCGCCTGACGGCGGACGACATCGTCGTCGCGGCGCTGCGCGGACCGGTCGTGCTCTGGTGTTCGATGCTGGGGCTCTATCTGGCCGCCGAAGTGGCCGAGCTGCCGCGGCCGGTCGCGCAAGCGATCCAGCGCCTGCTGGTCGTGATGATCATGGTCTCCGTCACATGGGCCCTGGCTCGCGCCGCCGGAAACATGGTCGCCGCGCGCGCCCGGGCGGAGAACGCGGGGCTCCCCTCGGTCAACCTGGTCACGAACCTGGCCAAGGCGATCGTGCTCGGGCTTGGCGCGCTGGTCATCCTCCAGACGCTCGGCATTTCCATTACGCCGCTCCTTACGGCCCTCGGCGTCGGCGGGCTGGCGGTCGGACTGGCGCTGCAGGATACACTCGCCAATCTCTTCGCCGGAATCCACATCCTCCTGTCGCGCCAGGTGCGGCCCGGTGACTTCATTCGGCTCAGCTCGGGGCAGGAGGGCTACATCCAGGACGTCACCTGGCGCTACACCACGATCCGCCAGCTGGCGAACAATCTCACGATCGTTCCGAACACGCAGCTCGCCTCGGCCGTGACCGCCAATTTCAGCCTGCCCGATCCAGAGCAGGCGGTGGCGCTCGACGTCGGCGTGAGCTACGACTCGGATCTCGGAAAGGTCGAGGCCGTGACCGTCGAGGTGGGGCGCGAAGTGATGCAGCAGGTCGAGGGAGGCGTGCGGGACTTCACGCCGTCCATCCGTTACCACACGTTCGGCGATTCCGCCATTCAATTCACGGTGAACCTGCGCGGGAGGGAGTACGTGTCGCAGTACCTCATCAAGCACGAGTTCATCAAGCGCCTGCACCGGCGGTACCGGGAGGAGGGGATCGCGATTCCGTACCCGATCCGCACGGTCCGCTTGGAACGGGAAACGGGAAACGGGAAAGGGGAAACGGGAAAGGGGAAGGGGGAAACGTGAGCGGTTAGAGTGCCGCGACCACGTTTCCCGTGTCCCGTTTCGCGTTTCCCGTTTTTAAAAGGCCTGATCCCACCGGATGGACAGCCGGATCGCGGCGCCGATGACCCCCACCATGCTGTAGGTCTGCACGAAGTTGCCCCACTGCTCCCGGCTCCGGGGGTCGATGTGCTCGGCCAGCAGGCCGTGCCGGTTGCGGCACGCGAGCACGTTCTCGAACAGGGCGCGCGCCTCGTCCCGCCGCCCGAGCGCGGCGAGCGCGTTGATGTACCAGAAGGTGCAGACGAGGAACGCGTTCTCCGGCCTCCCGAAATCGTCCTCCTCGACGTAGCGGAAGACGAAGTCGCCGTGGCGCAGCTCGCGCTCGATTGCCCGCACGGTGCCGGCGACCCGGGGATCGTCCGCGGGCAGGAAGCCCACTTCGATCAGGCGCAGCAGGCTCGCGTCGAGGGTGTGGCCGTCCGCGGTCGCCACGAAGCTGCCCTTCCCGGGATTCCAGCACCGCTCGCAAATGAACTGGTGAATCCGCGCCGCCCGGCTGCGCCAGTAGGCTGCGCGCTCGGTGAGGGCGAGGCGTGCGGCGATTTTGGCCAGCCGGTCGCAGCCGGCCCAGCACTTGAGGCTCGAGAAGGTGTGCACGCGGGCCACGCCGCGCAGCTCCCAGATGCCGGCATCCGGCTGGTCGAAGAGCGTGGCCGCGCGCTCGCCCAGCGCCTCGAGGCGGCGGAACAGCACGTCGTCGCCGCGACGCACCAGCCGCCGGTCGAAGAACACGTGGGTCGCGGCCAGGATGGCCGAGCCGTATACATCGTGCTGGACCTGCCGGTACGCCTCATTGCCGATCCGTACCGGGCCCATGCCGCGGTAGCCGGGGAGGGAGTCGATCAGCCGCTCCTCGATGATGGAGCGGCCGCTGATGCCGTACACGGGCTGCAGACTGCCGTCCTCCGCGCTGGCGACGATGTTGAGGATGTAGGCGAGGTAGCGCTCCATGGTGCGCGTGGCGCCGAGCCGGTTGAGGGCGCTCACCACGAAATACGCGTCGCGCAACCAGCAGTAGCGGTAGTCCCAGGTGCGCTCGCTTCCCGGCGCCTCGGGAATCGAAGTGGTCATCGCCGCGACGATCGCGCCGGTGTCTTCGTAGACGTTCAGCTCCAGGGTGATGGCGGCGCGGATCACCGCGTCCTGCCATTCGAACGGGATGGCCAGCGAGCGCACCCATTCCCGCCAGTAGGCGGCCGTCTCTTCCAGGAAGCGGCCTCCCACGTCCGCGACGGCGTCCTGGACCGTCTCGTCCGGGCCGAGCAGCAGCGTGACGGCGTCCTCCAGAAAGAACGGGTTCTCCTCCACGATCGCGGTGATGGAGGCGTCCGTGGTCAGCCGCAGCACGAGGTCCGTGCCCACGTAGCGGACGTGGTTCGACCCGCAAGTGATTGGCGAGCGGTAGAGGCCGTAGTGGTGAGCAGGGCGAACCCGCACCCGGATGCGGGGGTTGCCGGCGACCGGCTTGATCTGCCTGACCAGCATCATCGGGCAGAACATGCGCCCGTACTGGCGGAAGCGTGGGGCGAAGTCGGTGACCTCGACGCACCCGCCGCTCTGGTCGTACAGCCGGGTGACGAGGACCGGGGTGTTGAGAAGGTATTCCTGCTCGTGCTTCGCGCAGTCGATGAGCTCGACGGCGAAGAAGCCAAAGGCTTCGTCGTCCGTCCGCTCCCGCAAGAGGGAGCAGAAGGCCGGGTCGCCGTCGAAGCGCGGAAAGCAGGCCCAGACGATCTCTCCCGGCGGACTCACCAGGGCGCCGATCGTGCCGTTGCCGATGAGCCCGAGGTCCAGGGAGGTCACCGGGCGGTCGCCACCATGCCCTGTTCGAGCCACGCCCGCACGGCCCGGACGTCCCGCAGGCGCCACCGGGCCGCCGTCGGCCCCCGCCCGACCTTGACCGAGTGGCCGTGCAGACGGTTGACCGTGGTGAAGCCGTATTCGTCGGTGATGTCGTCGCCCAGAAAGACGGGTGTGCGCCCGCGGAACGGTCGCTCGTGCATGAACTCCAGCACCGCGCTGCCCTTGTCTCTCCCCGCGGGCTTCATTTCCACCACCCGTTTACCCGTCTGGATGCGGTACCGCTCGCCGAGCCGGACGAGCAGCGCGCGGACCAGGCGGTGCGCGTAGCCGGCGAGCCGCGGCGCCCGGCGATAGTGCAGGGCCAACGACAGCCCCTTATCCTCGAGCAGCAGCCCGCGATGCGCCGCGGCGGCCTCGGCGAGCCGCCCCCGTACCCAATCGAGCTCCCGGGACGGAACTGCGTGGCGCGAAATCCCGCCGGCGGCGTCGCGGCGCTCGACCCCGTGCTGCCCTGCCGCCGGGAGCCGGATCCCGGGAATGAGGCGGTCGATGTCCGCGATCGAGCGGCCGCTGATCAGGGCCACGGCTCCGCCGGCCGTTCGATGCAGCCGGGCGATCAGCGCAAGTAGGTCGGCGTCGAGCCGGGCGCCGGCCGGCGACTCGGCGATGTCCACGAGCGTCCCGTCGATGTCGAAGAAATAGGCCCAATCCCGGCTCGGCGGTGGAATCGAGCCGGTACGCGGGGCCGCTCCAGAACGCCCCCCGTTCCGCTTCCGCGTCATCGGGAGCGGGCCGTTTCGTAGTCGGGGGAGCGACGCGAGGGCCGTTCCGGCCTCGCGGCTCGCTCCAGCAGGCGGCCGCGGCGCCTCATGGCCGCGGCATCCATCAGCATGCGTCCGGCCCAGCGATACACGTTGAAGTCCTGAAGCAGCCCACGCATCAACCGCATCCGGGCCCGCTGCTCCGCTGCGGGCATCGAGAGCGCCATGTGGAGCGCGGCGGCGCATTGGTCCGTGTCGTACGGGTTGACGATGATGGCCTCGGGCAGCTCGCGCGCCGCGCCCGTGAACTGGCTCAGGATCAGCGCACCGCGCTCGTCGTCCCGCGACGACACGAACTCCTTCGCCACCAGGTTCATCCCGTCGTGCAGGCTGGTGACCATGCACAGCTCCGCCGCGCGGTAGTATTCGTAGATGTCCTCGGGTTGATGATGCTCCGCCTTGAGCACGACCGGCGGGTGCCGGGCATGGGCAAAGCGGGCGTTGATGCGGGCCGCCATGGCGCGCACGCGCGCCTCGTACTCCTGGTACTGCCCGATGCGGGTCCGCGTCGGCGCGGCGATCTGGATGAAAGTGAACCTGTCCAGCCACTCCGGCCGCGTCTCGAGCAGGCGTTCCACCGCGCGCAGCCGCTCCTCGATGCCCTTGGTATAGTCGAGACGGTCGACGCCCACGCCGACCGCGTGATCCGGCGGCAGCCCATGGCGTTGCCGCACGTCCTGACGGCATTGCTCGACCGGCTTGGTCATCAAGCTGTTGGACGGCGGCCATTCGATGGAGATGGGGTAACGTTTCACCGCCGTCAGCTTGCCCCGATACGAAACCGTGAACATCTCCCGGTCCACCCTCGCTTCCAGCAGCCGATCCACGGTGTCTACGAAATTGTTGCAATGAAACTGGGTGTGAAATCCGAGAATGTTGCTCCCCAAGAGGCCGTCGAGCAGGTCCTCCGCCCAGGGACAGATCCCGAACGCTTCGGGATTCGGCCACGGAATGTGCCAGAAGGCGACGATGGTCGCGGCCGGAAGCAATTCGTTGATCATTCTGGGCAAGAGTGCGAAGTGATAATCGTGGACCAGCACGATCGGGTCGGGGGATGTCGACTCCTCGACGACCGCCTGAGCGAACGTGCGGTTCACCTTCACATACTGCTCCCAGTCGGACGTGCGGAAGGTGGGACGGACGTGGGCGATGTGGCACAGCGGCCACAGACCCTCGTTCGCGAAGCCGTAGTAGTACCCGGCTTCCTCCTCGGGCGTCAGCCAGACGCGGCGCAGCTGGTAGGCCGCGCGCCCCGGGGGCACCGCCACTCGGTCGTGCTCATCGACCACCTCCCGGTCGGCGGAGCCGCCGCCGTGCGCAATCCAGGTGCCGGAGCAGGCCCGCATGATCGGCTCCATGGCGGTGACCAGGCCGCTCGCCGGCCGCCAGATGACGACCTCCGCGCCCCGGCGAACGTGGATGTAGGGCTCGCGGTTGGATACGACCACCACCTCTTGCCCGCGGAGCTCGCCGTGAAGGATCCCGAGCAGGGTCTCGGGCGTCCAGGCGAGCCCGTCCTGGTCGCGCGAGCGGTGCTCGGCTTCGAGGTCGCGGATCAGGTCGCGAAGATCGCTCGCGATCGGTCGCAGCTCCGGTGGATCAGGCTGGTCCGACGGGCGCCAGAGGCCTTCCCCGCGCACGAGCGCCCGCAGGCCCTGGACCCAGCCCCGCCAGCTCAATTGGGCGATGACCACGGTGATCAGCGAGACCGTCGCTCCGAGGCCGACGAAGAAAAGAAACAGATACTTTCGCGTTTCTTCGCTGCGCCGCGCGATGAAGCTCATGTCGTGCACGAGCACCAGCCTCCCGGCCGGCGCACCCTCGGCCTCCAGCGGCCTCACGGAGACGAGCAGCGGGCCCTCGGCGCGCTGTAACAGGTGCCCCGACGAGCCCGAGAACCTGTCGAGGTTACTGCAACGGATCGCCGACGGCAGGGTGGGCGTGGCGACGGGCTGAGCGCCCGCCGACTGACAGAACGCCATGGCATAGAGGCGCTCGTCGCGCGTGATCCGGGTGAAGAACTGCAGCATCCCGGCGCGGTTGCCGGCGCGGATGAGATCCGCCAGGGACTCCTGCACCGTGTTGGCGATCAGGCTGGCGCGGCCGTCGAGATCCCTGACGAACCACCGCAGCGTGAGCTGATCGACGAGGGGTACCACGGCGTACGCGAACGCCCCGAGGGCGAGGAGCAGGGGAATGAGGAATCGGAGGGAAAGTCGCATCAGGGTTCCCCCGCAACCGCCGGTCGGGTCACCGACCTCAAAGACCGGGGCTACATGGCCGTGGGCTTGTCGCTATTGAAGATATCATACTGCACCTTCCACTGGTCGTTCACCTTCTTCCAGACGACCACGTACTTTCCCCCGTCCTCGATGCGCTGACCCTTGGGTCCGTCCATGGCGAGCCGGTAACCACCGGTCTCGGAGACCATGTCGCCCATACCCGAGACCACGACCTTCGTCGGCTCGAAGGTGAGAGAGAGGTTCGGCGTCTTGAGGAGCTGGGCCCAGGCCGACCGGATCGCGGCGCGCCCGCTGACGCGGGGAGCGCCTTGCGGCAGGAACTCGGCGTCCTCCGCGTAGGTGTTACCGATCGCCATTGTGTCTCTCGCCGCCACCGCCTGAACCCATTTCTTGTCGAGGTCGCGGATGGCGCGCTCTTCGGCCACCGTGTCCGCCTGGCGGGCGCAAGCGCCGGGGACAAGTGCGGCCATCAACACCACGGAAACCCTCGTTAGGCGCATGGAACCCCCCCTGCATACCGGTTGCCGCAACAATACCCCGCGCGAGGGACGAGTCAACCGGCTCGTGCCGCCGCACCCGTTCGTCACTATTGCTCGCGCGGGGCACGGGCCTTCCGCCTCACGACGCATCCCGCATCCACCGCCCCTCTCGCCTATTCGTATCGCAGCGCGAGGATCGGGTCAAGACTCGCCGCCCGCCGCGCCGGCCAGACCCCGAAGACCAGCCCGACGGCCGCGCTGAACCCCAACGCGAGCAGGATGGCGACCGGGGAAATCAGGGTGTTCCAGTGCGCCAGTTGCGACAGCGCCACGGCGCCGATGGAGCCGACCAGCACGCCGATCAGCCCACCGGCCAGACACAAGACCAGCGCCTCGACCAGGAACTGGAAGAGAATGTTGAACGGGGTGGCGCCGAGGGCCCTGCGCACGCCGATTTCGCGTGTGCGCTCGGTCACCGAGACGAGCATGACGTTCATGATGCCGATGCCGCCCACCAGCAGGCTCACGGCGGCGATGCCGGCGAGCAGGTACTTGAACGTCTCGGTCGTCTGCTCGAGTGTGGCCAGGATGTCGGTCTGGTCGCGGATGCGGAAGTCGTCGTCGTGGCCGGGGCGGAGCTTGTGCTGGCGCCGCAGCACGCGCTCGATCTCGATCATCGCCAGGTTCATCGAGGCCATGTCGACGACTTTCACGGTGATCGAGCGCAGCCGGTCCGTCCCCATAACCCGGTAGCGTGCGGTTTGGAGCGGAATGAGAACGTGCTCGTCGACGTTCGTACCGGGTTCCTGCGCCCCCTTCTCGGACAGGATCCCGACGACCTCGAACGGAATGCTCCGAATCAGGATCTCCTGGCCGACCAGGGCGGCGGGGTTGGCATGGAGCAGCGTGGGGACGGCGGCCCCCAGCACGGCGACGCGCCGGCGCGCCGCGTCGTCCCCGGCAGTGAACATGCGACCGGCGGTGAGGGTGTAGTTCTTCACCGGCACGTAGCTCGGCGTGGTGCCCAGGACGTTCACGTTGATGTTCCGAGTGCCGTTCTGGATTTGCAGGTTCTGCCGCAGCTCGGGCACGACGTCGGTCACGTAGCGAGCGCCGTTCGCCAGGGCGGTGTCGTCGTCCAGCGTGAGGCTGACGCGGAGGTCGCTCGCCACCCCTCGATGAAAGCTCTGGCCCGGATAGACGGTCAGGAGGGTGGGACCGAGCGCCTGGAGGCGATCCCGCACCGCCTGCTCTGCTCCTGAGCCCAACGCGAGCATCGTGATCACGGCGCCCACGCCGATGATGATGCCCAGCATGGTGAGGAGCGAGCGCAGCTTATTGGCCCGCAGGCCGTCGAGCGCAACCCGGATGGTCTCATCGACCAGCATCGATATCTCTCAAGTGGGACTGCTGCGCACTGAGCGAACCGGCTCGTCCCGATCGAGGACGACGCAAATTCCGCGCTCGCGGCGGGCCGTCCGCGATCGACCGGCGCTGCTTCGTCACAGCCGCGTAACGGCTGTGGTGCACAATCGCGTAACGGCGCATCACAATTGTGTAACGGCTCGCCGCTGCACTCGTGCGACGCGGCACCGCTGCCACGGCACGCGCACCAGTCTTCACCGGCTCTCTTTCATCAATGCGGCGCGACGTCGGGCCCGTGAGGTCAGGGAGTCCCTGACCATCAGGGTGCGGCATGGCGCTTGCAAGACCCCTGCGACCGATTCGTGACTTGCGTAGGACAGCGACGTCGTCGGGGCGCTCGCAGAAACGGCGGGAGACATGGCGCGGATCGGTTTGTTGATGGGGCGGTCGTTCATGGACGGGCGCAACGTGCCCGAGGTCGTCCGCCTGCTCAGGGAATGGGGCGCGACCGCGAACGCGCTGCATCTCGGCGACGATCTGATCGACATCGCGCAGGTGCGCCTCGACTACGACCTCTACGTCCTCCGGAGCAAGAGCGGGCTGGCGATGAGCGTCGCGGCGGACCTCCACGCCGAAGGCGCCGCGCTGCTCAATCCGTACCCGGTCTCGGCGCTGTTGCGCGACCGGGTCGTGACGTTCCGCGTGCTGCGCGCGGCCGCGGTGCCGGTGCCCGAGACCTTCGCGGCGTCGGACGCGAGCCAGTTGCTGCCCGCACTGGATGGCGGCCCGCTGCTCGTCAAACCGTACCGCCGCTCCGGGGCGCAGCGCCGGGAGGTCGTTTCGGACGCGGCCGGGCTCGCTGCGCTGGGGCCGGTCGAGGACCCGGTGTTCGCCCAGCGCTACCATCCGCCCGACGGGGGAGGGGCGGACTACAGGATCTACTCGATCGGGGGCGAGCTGTTCGGCGTGGTGCGGGGCCCGCCCGGGCGCACCCCCGAGGAAGCGCAGGACCGCCCGGTCGCCCTGTCGCCCGACCTCGCGGACTTGGCGCGCCGCTGCGGCGCAGCGTTCGGCATCGACCTCTTCGGCGTGGACGTCGTGGTGAGCGGTGGCCGGGCCTACGTGGTCGACGTGTCGAGCTTCCCCAGCTTCAGGGGCGTCCCGGACGCTCCCCGGCGCGTGGCGCAGTACATCTATGCCGCCGCCGAGCGCGCCTGCCGCGGCGACCCGGTGGTGCTCGCCGACTCGCTGGCGACGCCGCCGGTTGCGTCACGCCGTGCGTTCAAGGCCTCGAGCCTCGAGCCCGTGTTCGACGCCCTGACCAAGACCCCCCTGACCGCGCGGGAGCTGGACCGCATCGAGAAGCTCCTGGACCAGATCAGGGTGCGCGCCGGGGCTCCGCGGTCGGTGTCGGCACCGAGGCCGGAGCTTCCGCGCCCCAGTGGCGCGCGTGCCCGCGAGACGTCCGCCCCGCGCGTGGTCATGTACTCGCAGGGGATGGTCGGGTTCGGCCACATTCGCCGCAACGCGTCGATCGCCCAGGTGCTGCGCCGCTCCACGCTCCGGCCGGTCGTGATGCTGATCGCGGAGGCGTGGCAGGTCGGGGCGCTCCCGATGCCGCCGGGAGTGGACTGCGTCACCCTCCCGGCGCTCCGCCGCGAGCCCGACGGCGGCTACAACCCCCGTTTCCTCCTGGACGTCTCGGACCAGGATCTGATCGCGCTCCGGTCGCGGGTGATTCCCAGCGCGGTGGAGGCGTTCGAGCCCGACGTGCTGATCGTGGATCACCTCCCGCTCGGTGTCGCCAACGAGCTCAGCGGGACGCTCGAGCGCCTGCGCCGACGCGGCCGCACCCGCTGCGTGCTCGGCCTGCGCGAAGTGATCCAGGACCCCGAGACCGTGAATCGCACGTGGAGCGACCGGGCCAACATGGACGCCATCCGGGAGTACTACGACGCCATCTGGGTGTACGGGGATCCCACGGTGTACGACCCGGTTCGCGAGTACGGGCTTCCGGCGCATGCGGCGGCCAAGGTGCGCTTCACCGGCTATATCGACCAGCGCCCGCGCCTGGAGTTCGCCGCAGATCAGGCCGCCTCACTGCTGGGGAAGCTCGCCCCGGGCGCCGTCGCGCTGTGCCTGGTAGGAGGCGGGCATGACGGCGCGGCGCTGGCCGAGACTTTCCTGCAATGCGACCTGCCCCCCGGCACCACGGGCGTCCTCGTGACCGGGCCGTTGATGCCATGGGAGAAGCGGCTGCACGTGCATCAGAGCCGGAGGTCGTCCCGGTTCGAGGTGCTCGAATTCCTCCCCGATTCGGCGCCGCTGGTCGAGCGCGCCGACCGCGTGATCGCCATGGGAGGCTACAACACGGTGTGCGAGGTCCTCTCCTTCGAGAAGCACGCCCTGATCGTGCCGCGCGTGCGTCCGGAGCCCGAGCAGTGGATTCGGGCGCAGCGCATGCGCGACCTGGGTCTGGTGGACGTGCTGCACCCCGACGAGCTCACACCGCAGCGCCTGAGCGCGTGGCTCGCCCGCGATCTCGGTCCGCCGCCGCCCAGTCGCAGCCGCATCGATCTCGGCGGTCTCACGCGGATACCCGGCCTGCTGGCGGAGCTGCTGGGCGAATCGGCCGGCGCCGAACGGCGGGGCGTCGCCGTGTCGGCGGCCGGGCGGATCTGAAGGAGTCACGGGCCGTGGAGACCCGCACCCTGCTGTTGTACGCGCAGGACCACAAGGGCCTGGGGCACATCAGCCGGACCGTGACGATCGCCCGGCACCTCCTCGCCGCTTATCCGAACTGCGTCGCCTATGTCACGACCGAGTCCCCAATCACCGGCGATTTCAGGCTGCCCGAGCGCTGCGACTACGTGAAGCTGCCCACACTGCTGATCCCCGGGGGGGTGCCGCAGCGCCTGGACGAAGAAGACCCCGCCAAACAGCGTTTCCGGAGCATACGCGCCCGGTTGCTGCGCGATGCCGCGCTCGGGCTCGCCCCGGACCTGGTGCTGGTGGACCACGAGCCGTTCGGCCACAAGGGAGAATTCCGCGACGGTCTGTGGGCACTCAAGGCGGAATCGCCCACGACGAAGTTCGTCCTCGGGTTGCGTGACATCATGGACGACGTGGCTCGCATACGCGCGCAATGGCGAGAGCTCGACGTATACGAGGCCCTCGAGAGCCTCTATGATGGCATCGCGGTCTACGGCGTCCCCGAGCTCTACGACGTGGCCGAAGCCTACGCGATCCCGGCTTCGGTCCGCCCCAAGCTGCACTACTGCGGGTACATCGTCCGCGAGCCGCCACGCGTGGACTCAGGCCTGGTGCGTCGCAGCCATGGGCTGCCCGGCCACGGCCCGCTGGTCGTGGCGACGGCGGGCAGCGGCAGCGACGGGTATCCGGTGCTGGAGGCCGCGCAGGCCGCCGTGGCGCGGTTGCAGGCGAAGTTCCCGCAACTGGTTGCAGTCCTGGTGACGGGACCGCTGATGCCGGCCCGGGAGCGGGCCACGCTACTCGCGCGTGCCACGGCGACGTGTCCCGTGCTAGCGCGCGCGGATACTCTCCAGTTGATGGCGTCCGCCGATGCGGTCGTGAGCATGGGCGGCTACAACAGTGTGTGCGAAGCCTTGGCCGCGGCGCGACCCCTGGTGATCGTGCCGCGCGCCACGCACAAGATCGAACAGCAGATCCGTGCCGAGACGCTGGCTGCGCGCGGCCTGGCCCGCTGGGTCCACCCCAGGGACTTGAATGCGTCCAGGCTCGCCGACGCCCTGGAATGGGCGCTGCGGCTGGATCGGCAGGCCTACGGGCGACTTGTCCGCGAGGTCATCCCGGCGTTCGACGGGGCCAGGCGGCTCACGGGGTATCTCGCGCGGTGGCTGGTCGGTGATTGACACGCGTGCTTCGCCCGCCCTGCCGGAGCGGGGAGAGACGAGGGATTTGCTGAGGGCGGCACTGCGCGAGCTGCACGGCCCGGCGGCGCGGCTCGAGGACTGGACTGAGGATCGCCGCTTCACACGCTACGGCAAACGCCGGGTGGTACGCTACGAGGTCTGGGCTCGGGTGGCTGGCCTTCCTCACGTCCGGCGGTACCGGTGGGTGGGGAAAATCTACGAGCGCGACGCGGACGCCCGTCGTGTGGCCGCGGTGCTGCGCCAGCTCGCCCGCAGGGGTGCAGGCGAGTGGGGTGCTCCCGCGGTGCCGGGCGTGCTCGCGTATGACGCTCGGCGCCGTCTCCTGCTGCTGACGTATGAAACCGGCGAGCCGGTGATTGCCGCGCTCGGGCACGAAACGGCCGCGGTGCTGGCGGCCTTGGGACGCGCCCTGGCGGCCTTGCATGCCACCCCGGCCCCGGTCTCCCTGGACTCGGTTACCTCTCCCGCCGCCGTGCTCGGCGAGCTGCGGCCCATGGTGGCCGATCTCTGTCAGCGCCTTCCCAGCCAGTCGGCGTCGCTGCGGTGTGCCTTGTCTGAGCTCGAGCGCAACGCGCCGCCCGCGCCTGCCGCAACGTCACTCGTGCACGGCGACTTCGGCCCCGCGAACCTCCTCTGGAGAGGGGGCCACATCATCGTCCTGGACTTCGACCGGTGCACGCGGGGCGACCCGGCCCTGGATTTGGGCAATCTGCTGGCGCAAATGCGCCGGGTGTGGGTGCGGAACCCGGACGCACTGGTGGATTTCGCCTCAGCCCGCCGGAGCGTCCTCGATGCCTACCGGGGCGCTTCGTCGCCCGCCGCTCGAGCCCGCGGGCTCGGCCGGCGGGTCGCCTGGTACGAGCGGGCGACGCTGCTGCGGAAGATCCACCGCCTGACGTTCGACACGACGCAGTATGCGGAGGGGGAAGCCATGCGGCGGCGGGAGGCCGAGGCGCTCCGTGCGGTGAGCTTGCGATCGCCATGCGACAGAAGAAGCCGACGCGATTTCGTCAGATCTTCCTGACGCACCTCCGCCAGGTCAAAGGGCGGCTGCTGCTCGCCGCCGTCTGTACGCTGGGTGTGAGCGGCATGGAGCTGCTCAAGCCCTGGCCGATCAAGATCATCCTAGATCACGTCATCATCGGCAAACGGCTGCCGGCTGCTCTGCGCTTTGTCGATGTCGTCACGCATGGCAGCAGGGTGACACTGCTCGTGTATGCCTCGGGCAGCATCCTGCTGATCGCGCTGGGTGCGGGCCTGTCCTCCTATTCCCAGATCTTCATCACCTCGGCCATCGGGTACGAGACGGTATATGCGCTGCGCCGCCAGCTGTTCGCCCATCTCCAGACGCTGTCGTTGACGTTCCACAACCGGGCGCGCTCGGGCGACCTGTTGACCAAGATCGCCGGCGATACCAACACCCTGAAGGACCTGTTCGCCGATTCCCTGTTGAAGTTCTCCGCGCAGCTCCTGACGGTGCTCGGGATGTTCGTCATCACCTTCGCTGTGAACTGGAAGATCGGCCTCATCACCCTGGCCACGATGCCGTTCCTGGGCTACAGCCTGTTTCACCTGTATCGCAAGACGAAGGCCTCGGTCAAGACGCAGAGGAGACAGGAGGGGAAGGTGGCGGCCCGCATGAGCGAGGTGCTGTCGGCGATCCCCCTGGTGCAGGCGTTCGCCCGCGAACACCACGAAGTCGAGCGCTTCGACGAGGTGACCGTGGAAACGCTGCGGGAAAGCGTCCGGGTAGCGAGGCTGGAGGCGGCGGCCACGCGGTCCTCGGAGCTCATCACCGCGGCGGGGACGGCGGCGGCGATGCTGTTCGGGGCGCTCCAGGTCTTGAACGGCAAGATGCTCGCGGGCGAGCTGGTCGTGGTCTACCAGTACTTGACCAACATCTACAAGCCGCTGCGGAGTCTGGCGAAGCTCTCGACCGACTTCTCCAAGGCCATGGCCAGCGCGGAGCGCATCTCCGAGGTCCTGGAGGTCGAGCCCGCGATCAAAGACCGTCCCGATGCCATTGAAGCGGCAGAGCTGAAGGGAGAGATCGTCTTCCGCAACGTTTCCTTCGACTATGGGAACGGCAGGGATGTGCTGCGCCAGGTCTCCTTTTCCGTGTTGCCCGGCCAGCGGGTGGCCCTGGTGGGAGCGTCCGGGGCCGGCAAGTCGACCGTCGTCAGCCTGCTGCTGCGGCTGTACGAGCCGCAGGAAGGGGTCATCCTGGTCGATGGGGTCGACATCCGCGACTATCGGCGCGAGTCGCTGCGTCGCGAGATCGGGCTCGTGCTCCAGGAATCCATCCTGTTCGGCGCGACCATCAGGGAGAACATCGCGTACGGCAAGCCGGAGGCGACTCTGGAGGAGATCGAAGCGGCGGCGAAGGCGGCGAATGCCCACGACTTCATCCACGACCTGGAGGACGGGTACGACACCGTCCTCGGCGAGCGCGGCGCGACCCTCTCGGGCGGGCAGCGCCAGCGCATCGCCATCGCGCGCGCGCTCATCCGGAACGCGCCGATCCTAGTGCTCGACGAGCCGATGACGGGCCTGGACGTGGAGAGCGAAGGGAAGGTGCGCGAGGCGCTGGAGCGCCTGATGGCCGGGAAGACCTGCCTCATGATCACCCACGACCTCCAGTCGATCGCGGACGCCGACCTGGTGCTGCTGCTCGAGGACGGTCGAGTCATCGATCGCGGCAGGCATGCGGAGCTCCTGGCCGGCAGCCCGCGGTACCGTCAGCTCTACGAGCTCGATGTCGCGCAGCCGGGCGCCGGTGTGCGGAGCTAGAGCGGTGAGCCATGAGCGGTAAGCGGTGAGCGGTGAGCGGTGAGCGGTGGCTGGCATTGCAGACCGCTCACCGCTTACCGCTCACCCCTTACGCCTTCGAAACGGAGATGGTCGTGACCAAAGATGCTCGTTCGGCGTTCCCGGCGGACCCGGATTTCCCGCAGCTTGGGCTCGCGAGCGACCCGGCGGCGATGCTCGACGTCTTCCGCGCGCACCTGAAGCCCGCGATGGGGAGAGTCTACCACGTCGAGGCCTGCGCTCCGTTCCGGTTCCGGTGCCGGCAGTCCGGCACGCGCTGCGTGCTGCAGTACACGCTGCGCGTCGTCGAGCCGGGCACGGGTCGCCGCTGGGATCAGTGGGTGACCGGCCTGCTGTACGCGCAGCGGGGCGAGGCGGAGCGGCTCTGGCGCGAGCTCGAGGCCACGAATCCCCGCGCCGACATCCCGGAACGCTGGCTCATGTTCCAGCCGGTGGGCTTCATCCCCGAGCTCCAGATGATCGTGGAGGTATTCCCCTACGACCGGAGGCTACCCCAGCTGCGGCGCGTGATGAACGGCGGGCTGCGCGATCTCGAGCCGTTGCTGCTCGCCCGCTTGGGGCCGGGCCGGTGGCGTGTAACCGAAACCAGGATCGAGCCGACGCGCTACCGGACAGAGCTGGGGGCCGCGCTCGCCTACACGATCGAAGCCCGCCATGCGGTGACGGCGGCTGGTGCGGCGCTGCGATGCTACCTGAAGGTGTACCGGCACGACCGCGGCGAAGAGACCTACCGCCTGCTGCGGGCGCTGTCGGACAAGGACCGCTCCGCTGCAGGCGCGCGGCCGTACGCCGTAGTCGGGCCGATCGCCTATGTGAGCGAGTTGCGCACCCTCGCGCTGGAGGAGGCCCCGGGGGCTTCCTTGCAGCAGGTCCTGCTTCGCAATGCCGATCCTGTCGCCCACACGCGCGCCGTGGCGCGGGCGGTGGCCGCGTTCAATCAGGACGACGTGGCGATCACGCGGCCGAGCGGCCTCGCGGACCAGCTCGAGGACCTCGAGCTGGCGTCCGCTCTCGTTCGATGGGCCTGCCCGGAAGCGAGAACGGAGGTCGAGGAGATCACGGCCGCCGTGGTTCGCGGTCTCGAGGACGTTCCGTCGGCGCCGATCCACGGTGATCTCAAGCCGGACCACGTGTTCCTGTCGGGCGACCGCGTCATCTTCATCGATCTCGATTCGGCCGCCCTGGGCGATCCCGTCCGCGACCCGGCTCATCTCTTTGCCTACCTCGCGGGCAGGGTCGGACTGGACTCGCTCCCGGCCGCTCGCGCGCGCTTCGTCGCGGAGACGTTCGCCGAGGAGTACTTCCGCCACGTCCCGAAGCTGTGGCGCGACTGGTTTCCGCTGCATTGCGCCGGCGCCCTGATCGAGGTGGCCAGCGGGATCTTCCGACGGCAGGGACGCGAGTGGCGCGCCAGGGCGGTCGCCGCCATTGCGGAGGCGCAACGCGTGCTGTCGGACGGATTCGTCAGATGAGGCCGACGGCCGAGCTGCCCGACGATCCGGCGCTGCCGGGGCTGGCGGCCATCCGCGCTCACGGCTTGGCACGGGCCATGCCGGGGCTGAGCCTGGATGATCGTCCCGTGGAATTGCTGTTGCGCGCCTACAAGCCCGGTGCGCGCGCCGCCCTGGAGGCGCGGGCCGGAACGCGTCACCTCGCCATCAAGGCCTACGCGGCGGACCCTGCGCCGGAAGCCGGCCTGTACACGTTCCTCGCCGCCGCCCTGGCGGGCGACTCCGCAGTCCAGGTGCCCGCGCTCATCGCCTGGGACCCCGAGCTGCGGGTGCTCGCCATCGGCTGGCTGGACGGCCCAACCGCG
>DATDFP010000159.1:0-2374 GCA_036522535.1 Gemmatimonadales bacterium | reverse complement strand
GGCCAGCGTCGGCGCCGTGACCGCCGGTACGCACGCGCCCTGCGGGACCCCTCGGTGCGCTCCTCGCCACTCCCCCTGAGCGCTCTGGCCAAGCGCCGTGTCCACGCCGCACCACAGCGGCCGGCGGAACCCACCGGCGCCGCATTTCGGCAACGCACTCCTGGGACGCCACACTAGCGCCGGGCGCTCTCGACCGATTGCGCAGTCGGAGTGATGTCGAGCCGATTCGGCCGCGGCCGGGTATGATGGAGCGGATCGAGGCGGGACTGTAGGGATCGTGCCAACTAGGGGGGCGTGATGAGGCGGATCTCGCGGCTGGGGATGGCGGCGGCTTTGCTGGTGTGCACTCTGTCTCCCCGGATGGCCCCAGGACAGGTGGGCGGCTACGGCGGTCGGGGCAGAGGGATGGGGGGTCTGGATAGGTATGCGCCGTCCGTCCCCAAACTCCCCGGGCCCGAGCTGGACGGCCCGCCCGACTCGGCAACGGCTCGGGAGTTGCTCGGCCTCACCGCGGAGCAGGCCGCCCGGTACGCGCAGGCGTACGACTCCTTCATGGTGGCCACGCGACCCCAGCGCGACAGCGCCCGTGCGGCCACCGACAAGATGAACGACCGGTTGGACTCTGGCGATCTCGCAGCCGCCACGTTTTACGCCGAACGTCTCCAGGACCTGGGCAAGTACCTCAAGAGCCGCCAGGATAAGTTCGAGGACGACCTCAAGCGCCTGCTCACCAGCGACGAGATGAAGAGCTATCGCCGCTGGAAGGACGAGCAGGACCGGGCCGCCGAAGCGAAACGGCGCGAAGACGCACTGCGCTGGCGCGAAGCGGCGTTCGGCGGCGAGCGCCCGTCCACGGCTCCCGAGCGGAAGACGGTCATCGGCGACGCGGCGGGCGTCGCGCACGCCGACCTTGGCTCGCAAGCGGTCCGTGTCGGGCGCACCGTGTACGTCGCGAGCCAGCTCGCGCTGGACAGCGCGGGCGCGCTCGTCGCCGGGGACCTCCGCAACCAGGCCGAGCGCGCGTTCGCGAATCTCACGACAGTGCTGCGGTCGGCGGGCGCGTCGCCCCAAGATGTCGTGGCGCTCACGATCTACGTCGTCAACTACCGGCCGGCCGACTTCGCCACCATTCGCGACACCGGAGCGTTGTACTTCGGGCCCAACCCCCCGACCGTCACGCTGCTCGGCGTCCAATCGCTGGGGCGGGACGGCGCGCTCGTCGCCGTCGGCGCCACGGCGATCACCGGCGCTCCCGGGTTCGCGCGCGGCTCGCCGCGGGAGCGCGAGCGGTAGTCACGCACGCGAGAAGACATCTCTAGTCATGGCCCGGCGTCCGGGTTCTCCAGGACAAGCCGTCCGTGCGCGTAGTCGAAGGTCGCGCGAAAGCGCGAGAGGATACCCGCCCCAATTTGGCGGCTCACTTCCGGACTCGCGGCGCAGCATGCCGACTGCGTGTGCGCAATCGTGGTGCGTCCGAGCCGGAACCATTCGTTCTCACCGATAACACCGGCCTGTGACTCACCGAACCCACCCGCACCCGTTCGCGTCTGCCGCAAGGCACCCGTCGATTTTTGGATGATCGGATGATTGACGAAGTCCAGCGAGCCCGTGTCGAGTAGGAACTCGTCTTCCACGGGACCCTGCCCCGGCACTTTGATGGTTCCGCGTACGAAGCTCCACCCGCCGCGAATCGTCAGGGGCAGGACGTCCGCTCCAAGCGGCGCGCGGAATGCGGTGGGCGTGGTCACCGTGATCCGACGGCGCCGGTAGTCGAGGGTCACGACCGCGCGACACAGCAGATCGTAGCCGATGATTCCGTCGGCGTAGGGCCGCCTGGTGTGTGTCGGGCCGGGAATCGAGGCGAGGCGCAGATCGACGTGCTCTATCCTGACTCCCGGCAGGGACAAGGCCACTCCCGGAACGATGTCCACGGCCGTGGCGCCCGCACCGACGCCAGAGATCGTCCCCTGCGACGTGGCGCGCAGATCGAGCCGGCGTGCGACATTGCGGTCCAGCACGGTATGGCCCGCGCCGCTGTCGAACAAGAGCCACAGCGTATCCGGGCGGCCGGCAACCTGCACGGGGATCAGCAGGCCCTCCGCCGTCTCCGTCACCGCGAACTCGCTCGAGGGGCCCGTGCCCTGGACCCGCACGTCCGTGCGGCACCGTCCGGAGTCAAGGGCGATGGGCGCCTGCGGCCAGGGGACGCCTGCTGCGCGAGCGACTACGGAGATGGTGAGCAACAGCCACATACTAGTGTGGCGTCCCAGGAGTGCATTGATTATTGGCACGGCGTCGGTGGGTTCCAAAGCGCGCGTTGGTGCAGCGTGGTCTCGGCGCGCCGGGCGCTGCCGAGTGGCTCGACGCGGAGCGC
>DATDFP010000158.1:0-7693 GCA_036522535.1 Gemmatimonadales bacterium | reverse complement strand
GACGTGTATGTGCTGCGGCGGCCGGGGGGTGCGGGGCGGGGAGGGGGCGGAGCGGGCGGCGGAGTCGAGGTCCTCGCGCTGCGGCGCAGCGAGAACGGTCGCTGCGCGGGATCCTGGGAAACGGTGCATGGGACGATCGAGTCGGGGGAGACTCCCGTGCAGGCGTCACTGCGCGAGCTCGAGGAGGAGACGGGGCTGGTCGCCGTGCGGCTCTACAACGCGAGCCGGCTGGAGTCGTTCTACCGGCACCGCGTGGACGAGGTGGCGCTGATCCCCGTGTTCGTAGCCTTCGTCGATCCCACGGCCGAGCCCCGGGTCTCGCCCGAGCACGACCGGGCGGAGTGGCTCGAGCCGGCCCAGGCGCTGGCCCGGTTCGCGTGGCCGCGGGAGCGCAGAGCGCTTGAGGACATTTTGTCAATGGTGGGGGGCGGAGACGCGGGCTTGCTGGACGACGTATTGCGGGTATGCTAGGCCGGTTCGAAACAACGGGCCTCGCCCGGCGGCTGATCCCCTGCTTGGACGTGAGCGGGGGGCGGGTCGTGAAAGGGGTGCGTTTCGAGCAGCTGCGGGACGCCGGGGACCCCGTGGAGCAGGCGGCGCGGTACGATGCCGAAGGGGCGGACGAGCTCGTCTTCCTCGACATCGGCGCGAGCCATGAAGCGCGCGGGACCCTTCTCGACTTGGTGAGCCGCGTCGCTGACACGCTGTTCGTTCCGTTTACCGTTGGGGGCGGTATCCGCAGTGTGGACGAAGCCCGCGCCGTGCTGCGCGCCGGGGCGGACAAGGTGGCGGTGAACACCGCGGCGGTGCGCGACCCCGCGCTCGTCACCCGCCTCGCCGAGCAGTTTGGACGCCAGTGCGTCTGCGCGGCAGTGGACGCGAAGCGGAACGGGGGTAGGTTGGAGGTGATGGTGCGCGGCGGCCGCGAGCCCACGGGGCTCGACGCCGTCGAGTGGTCGGTCCGGCTGGAGCAGCTCGGCGCGGGGGAGATCTTGCTGACCTCGATGGACACCGACGGCACCCAGGACGGCTACGACATTCCGCTCACGCGCTCCGTCGCCCAGGCCGTGGGTATCCCCGTCATCGCATCCGGAGGGGCTGGGACGCTCGAGCACCTCGCGGAGGCTCTCGACGCCGGCGCCCACGGGTTGCTCGCCGCGACGCTGTTCCACTTCCGCGGCACCACGCTCCGCGAGGCGCGGGCCTACCTCGCGAGCCGCGGCTATCCGGTGCGGCCGTGAACCCCTTCTATCACCGTATCTACCGGGTCATCCGCCACATTCCCAAGGGCCGGGTGGCGACCTACGGGGTCGTCGCGCGCCTCGCCGGACGACCCGGCGCGGCTCGCACGGTCGGGTGGGCCCTCTCGGCCCTGCCGGACGATAGTGACGTCCCGTGGTGGCGTGTCCTGAATGTCTCCGGCCGCATCTCGCTCGCGGCAGAGCGTCATAGTGCGGTCGTGCAGCGCGCGCTGCTGTTGCGCGAGGGCGTGAAGTTCGCGCCCGGCGGCACCGTGAATCTGGCGGTGTTCGGATGGCCGGCCGAGGCCTACGACAGCGTCGCGTCGGCCCGGATGCGACCGGCCTCGGCTCGGAGGTCCCCCCGTTTGAAGGATTCGCGCACGTAGCGGCGTGTCTCCGCCGGCCCACGGAACTCCGCGAGCGGCGCGAGCGTTCCCACATCACATTATGTCGATACGACCGATCAGACGAGTCGTTGCAGCGAAGCCGACCCTCGAGGGCGCGGGGGTACGCTTGCGCCGCGCGTTCGGGTTCGGGGATACGCAGGACTTCGATCCATTCCTCTTGCTCGACGACTTCCGTAACGACCGGCCCGACGATTATCTCGCCGGCTTTCCGTGGCACCCACATCGGGGCATCGAGACCATCACCTACGTTCTCACGGGGTCGGTGAGCCACGGCGACAGCCTCGGCAACCGAGGCACACTGGGGGCGGGTGACGTGCAGTGGATGACGGCCGGAAGCGGCATTGTGCATCAGGAAATGCCCCAGGGCGACCCGCAGGGGCGGATGCACGGCTTCCAGCTGTGGGCGAACCTTCCCTCCTCCCTGAAGATGACTGCCCCCCGCTATCAGGACATCTCGTCTCGCGACATACCGGAAATCGTCGACGACGACGGCACCACGGTTCGGGTCATCTGCGGGACCTTCTGGGGAAAGACAGGTCCGGCGGACGGCGTCGCGGCGGATCCGCGCTACATCGACGTGTGGGTGCCGCCCGGCCGACGCACGACGCTACCCGTCGAGTCTTCCGCGCACGCGTTCGCCTACGTGTTCGAGGGCTCCGGCACGTTCCGCGACGCCTCGCAACCCATGGCCGTCCGAACGGAACAGGTGGGCCCAGCGGCGGCCGCCGGGCTCGAGGACACGGGGAATCGTTCGTTGGTGCTCTTCGACCGCGGCGACGAGATCACGGTCCGGGCGGGAGACTCGGGGCTCCGGTTCCTGCTCGTCTCCGGGAAGCCCATCGAGGAGCCGGTCGCCTGGTACGGCCCGATCGTGATGAACACCGACGAACAGCTCCGCAAGGCGTACGCGGAGCTCCGCGACGGGACCTTCATCAAGCACGGCTGAAGCGGTTGACGGGAAGCGGGGTCACTGGGGTGCTCCGGCGCGGCGCGTCGGGCGAGGCGGGCGGCAGATCCACGAGGAATGCGGCGCCCTCCCTCCCGCTGCCGTCGGTCGACCGCTCGACGGCGACCCGCCCACCATGCGCTTCCACGATTGAGTGGCTGATCGACAGACCGAGGCCCGTCCCCTGGCCGGGCTCCTTGGTCGTGAAGAACGGCGTGAAGAGATGCGGTAGCAATGCATCGGGGATACCGGGCCCCGTGTCCGCGATGCGCATCCGCACGCGGTCGTCGAACCAGGTGCGGACACGGATGACGCGCGCGCGGCCGGGTGGGTTCGCGGTCAGCGCCTGTGCTGCATTGGTCAGCAGGTTGAGGACGACCTGCTGCAGCGCGTTGCGATCGCCCAGAACCTCCGGCACGGGCGTGAGGTCCTTCTCGATCGTGATGTCCCCGAGCTTGGGGTCGTAGGCCAGGAGGACCAGGCTCCGCTGAATCACGTCGTTCAGGTCCACGGCAGCCCGCTCGCCGGGCCCCCGGCGCGCGAAGGTGAGCAGGCTGCGCACGATGCGGCTCGCACGGTCCGCCTCCTCGTGGATCACCCGCAGATGGCCGCGGTCCTTCGCGCCTAGCTCCCGCTGCTCGAGCAAGAGCTCCGAGAGGCCGGCGATCGACGTGAGCGGATTGTTCAGCTCGTGGGCGACGCCCGAGACGAGCTGCCCGACTGCGGCGAGCTTCTCGCTCTGGATCAGCTGGGCTTCCAGGGCCTGCTGGTCCGTCACGTCCTCTACGAGCACCACGACGCTCTGATCGTCCGCCGGGCTGGGGATGCGCGCGGCGTCGAGGCGCAGGGTGCGCTCAAGCTGGCCGGACCGGACGGTCAGTGGCTGCGCGACGTCCCCGCGCCGCGTGGCTGCGAGCAGATCGAACAGCGGCCGCGGGTCGCCGAGCAGAGCGGCGCCGAGATCGAGCCCGATCACCGCCGGAACCGCGGCGCCGAGCATCGCTGCGAGCGAGTGGTTGGCGCGGCGCACCCGGCCCTGCTCGTCCACGACGGCGATCCCCTCCCTCAGCGCGTCGAACGCGGTTTCCCATTGCTCCTTGGCGTGTCGCACGGTCTCGAAGAAGCGGGCGTTCGCGATCACGATCGCGGCTTGGGTCGCCAGGGTCGAAAGCAGCTGCATGTCGTCACCGTCCAGCCGGCCGTAGCGTGGATCGGTGACCACTAGCGTGCCGACCAGCGCCCCATGGACCCGCAGGGGCACCGCGGTCGCGCAGGCGACCTCGAGCCCCGCAACCAGTTGCGTGGGCTTGCCTTCCAAGCCGTGCAGCGGCTCGCTCGACTCCCCGTCTGCCGAGCGCGCCACAAGCCCGGGGTCCTCGGCGCCGATCGTCTGGCCGTGGAGCACCGCGAGCGTTCCCTCGGCGGCCGCGACGTGCAACGGACCCCGCGCACCCTTGAGAGCCGCCCCACGTCCCCGGCCCCCGCCATGCCCGTCGATCACGTCGGCCCCCGCACCCTCGCTGCCCCCATGCGCCGCCAGCGCCACCAGCGCGCCCTCGGCGTTGAGGAAACGCATCGCGTAGTGCGCTACCCGCTCCGCGATGCGATCGACCTGGAGGGAGCCCGAGAGCACGTGGAACAGCTCGCGCAGCGACAGCAGCTCGGACAGCCGGCGATTCAGCTCATCGGTGGCATGGCGACGCTCGCGCTCGCTCTGCCCGAGCTGGCGCTTGAGGCGAACCGCTCCCCAACCAAGGCCAGCGGCGGCCGCGGCAAAGAGGGCCAGTACGATCCGCTCGAATCCCGTGTCCAATGGCGGCTCCTGAAACCTACAATACCCACAAGTGCTGACCTGCGGGGAGGTTGCTTGACGGCTTGAATTCCGACAAATACCTTCGGGAATATCGGTTTGCCAATCAGTGTCAACCGAACCCGTCCCCACCAGCCGACAGAGCCACATGGTGCCACGATGCCTGAGCCTCATCGTCGTATCCCTCCCAGCATTCCTCGCTGCCCAAGAACGGACGACGGTGGGCGGGTATGGAGAGATCCATTACACGAACCGCTCCGGTCCCAATAGCCCGGGACAGGTCAACCTCAGGCGATTCGTCCTGTATCTCGCCCACACTTTCGACGATCGCCTGGCGTTCCGGTCCGAGCTGGAAGTCGAAGATGCCAAGCTCGAGAGCGGCGAGCCGGGTGGCGAAGTGGCCCTGGAGCAGGCCTTCCTGGACTACCGCCTCTCCGAGCGCATCACCTTGCGCTCCGGCCTCGTGCTGCCCCCTGTGGGCATCATCAACGAGACGCACGAGCCGCCGACGTTCAACGGCGTGGACCGGCCGGCGTTCGACCGCGACGTGATCCCGACGACCTGGCGCGAGATCGGGGTCGGCGTCGTGGGAACCGTGCCTGCTATCGCGGGGCTCGGATACCGGCTGTACCTCGTGAACGGCCTCAAGGCCGAAGGGTTCAGCGCCGAGCAGGGGATCCGCGAAGGTCGTCAGGAAGGCAAGGAAGCCAGCTTCGCGAATCCGTCCCTGACCGGGCGCCTCGAGTGGGCTCGGCCGGGTCTCAAGGTCGGCGGCGCGTTCTGGTACGGCGGAACCGCGAACCAGGACTCGGTCCTCGGCAACGGCACGTTCGCCGCTCCCATCACCCTGGTCGCGGCAGACGCGCGCTACGAGGTCGGCGGGTTCATGCTCCGTGGCGTCGTGGCGAGCATCAGCGTGAGCGACGCTCAGGCGATCGACGCCCGGTACGGCGGTACGGTCGGCAGTCGGATCGCCGGTGGGTACGTCGAGACCGCGTACAACCTGTTGCGGTCCCTGGCGCCCGCCTCGTCCCAGAGGCTCAACGCGTTCGTGCGCCATGAGCGCTACGATACTCAGGCCTCCGTGCCGATCGGCATCGCGAAAAACGACTCACTCGCCCGGCGGATCACGACCATCGGCCTGTCCTACAAGCCGACGTATAACACCGTGTTCAAGGGCGACTACCAGCTGCTGCGCAACAAGGCCCGTGTCGGCGAAGCCGAGGTGCTGAGCCTCGGCCTCGGCTACCAATTCTGAACGTGACCGCTCCGCGTCTCCCAGTCGCGGCGCTCGCTCTGCAGCTCGCCGCGTTTCCCTCTCGTTCCGCCACGGCGCAGGAGGCTCCGCCCGCCAAGCTCGCTGCGTCGATCCGTCGCCTGTTTGGACCCGGCGCGCGCGTGGACACGCTTCGTGTGGACAGCGCAGCCGTACTGCGGCTGTCGCGTGGCGACTCGCTGCTCGGATTCGCCGAGGTTGGGAACGTCATCGGGAAAGATCAGCCGATCACCTTCCTCGTCGCCGTGGATCCGGCAGACCGGCTCAAGGATGTGGACATCCTGGTGTACCGGGAGCCGTACGGGGGCGAAGTCGCCTACGAGTCGTGGCGCAGGCAATTCCGCGGGAAAACCGCGGCGGATCCGATCGCGGTGGGAAGGGACATCCGGAGCATCTCAGGAGCTACCATCAGCGTGCAGGCGGTGACCGCCGGCGTGCGCCGGATCCTCGCCGACCTCACCGCCTGGCACCAGCGCGGAGCGATCCGGTGAGGGACCCGGGGGGGCAGATCACCTGGTGGGCGGCGCCCGCTCTCTTGCGAACGCTGGCGCGCTGGATCACGATCGTGCAGATCGTGGGGTACACGACGTCGCTCGTGTTCGTGTGGCGCACGACCCGCATGGTCCCCGCGGGCGTCTCCGCTCGTTACCGCGGGGAGAGCCTCGAGTCCGGCGCGGAGGGCGGAGGGGGAGGGGGGGAAGGGGCGGGACCCATGCAGTTCCCGAAGTCGTTTTCGGAGATGCTCACGATCACCCACACCCACCTCCTGAGCATGGCGGTGATCTTCGCCCTGAGCGGGATTGGGCTGGCGCTGTGCACGTGGCCGCCGGAGCGCTGGCGCCGCTTGCTCATCGCCGAGCCGTTCGGGGCACTTCTCGTATCCTTCGCCGCCATGTGGCTGATGCGCTACGTGGATGCGCGGTTCGCCTGGCTGCTCGAGGCGTCGAGCTCGCTCATCGCGCTGACGTTTTACGTGCAGTCGTATCTCATCCTGCGCGAGCTGGCTCGCGTGGACGGGGGAAAGGAGCGGGCGTGAGCGTCGAAGCGGGTTACGCGACTGTGAAACAAGGGGCTCGAGGCCTGGCGTGAATCGGCGCCGGTTCATCGGGACGCTCGGCGCCGGCCTTGGAGGGGTGTGCGTCCGCCGCCTTCCTGCCGCGCGCGCCGGCGACTTATTCGTCGAGCGCTGGTCGTGGGCGATGGGGCAGCCGGTGCACGTGATGGCGTTCGCCACCTCGGAAGCGGAAGGCCTGGATGCCTGTTCGGCGGCGCTGGCGGAGCTACGGCGGATCGAGGCGCGACTTTCCCGCTTCGACGACGCCAGCGACCTGTGCGAGCTCAACCGGCATGCCGGCCGCGGAGCCATGCGGGTGGATCGGGACTTGCTGGCCGTCCTCCGACTGGCGGGGGGGTTCCGACAGGCGAGCGGGGAGTGCTTCGACGTGGCGGTGGAGCCGCTCATGAGGGTGTGGGGCTTCCATCGGCCGCGCACGCGCGAGCCCGCGCCGGCCGAGATCGCCGAGGCGCGCCAGGCGGTCGCCTCGGCGGTGGTCGAGCTCGCGGGCGAGGCGGCGCGGCTGCCGAATAGTCACACCCAGCTCGACCTTGGCGGCATCGGCGTGGGGTATGGGATCGATCGCGCGCTCGCCGTGCTCGCCGCCCGTGGCATCCGCCGGGCATTCGTTGATGTCAGCGGAGACTGCGGAGCGCTGGGCGCGCCGCCGGGCGAGCCCGGCTGGCGCGTGGAAGTCGCCGACCCGGCCCGCCCCGGGGGGACGGTCGCGGGCACGCACCTGCGCGACGCCGCGCTCGCCACCTCGGCCAATACGATGTCGATAGTTCGCTACGGCAGGTCGGTGCGGGGGCACGTGATGAACCCGGCCACCGGTTGGCCGGCGCACGCGCTCGTTCAGGCCACGGTTGTGGCCCGCACGGCGGTCGCGGCGGATGCCCTGTCGACGGCAATGCTGGTATCGGGGAAGGAGCCGCCGGGCGCGCTGCGGGTTTTCACTG
>DATDFP010000157.1:0-22568 GCA_036522535.1 Gemmatimonadales bacterium | reverse complement strand
GCGGAACACCCGCTCCCCGAGCTCATGGGAGATGGACGACACACCGACGCCCTGGCTCAACTGAAACTCGGGAGCCCCGATCCGGCCACGCTTGGTGGTGATCACGACGACGCCCGCCGATATGCCGGCCGCCCGGCGCAGTGTCAAGTGTTGCGGACTGAGACGGGGGACGTGGGCACGATGGCGGCCGGTCGCGCATTCCGGCCGCCGAGTCACGTCATAGTCTCATTTACGGCAGGATCACGAACCGCCCGAGCCGCGCCGGACGGTAGAGCGCAAAGTGCCGCCGATCTAGGGTGAACACTCGGCGCAGTCGCTCGCGTTCGGCGACGCGCACCAGCGCTGCGTCCGCCAGGTCCATTGGCAGATCGCGGTACTTGTGCATCAGGTCCCGTAGTCGTGGGGCGTCGCCAGAGTCCAGGGGCAAGAGGGCGAGCACCTGGGACGCGATCAGGTCCCACAGCCCGTCCTGGGCGCGCCACGAGAAGGCGAGCAGATACATGGCCTCCGTCACGACCGGCCAGACGCTCGCGAGCGGGTCGCTCAGGGACTGCAGCGTGGCCTTGCAGGTCTCGTGGTGGGGATCACCGCGGTCAATCAAGGCGATGAGTGGGCCGGCGTCAACGAGAACGGCGGCCACGCGCTCGCTTGATCAGGAGGTTCCGGAACCGCTCTCCGGTCCGCTCGGAGAGCCGTGCGCCACCGCTGTCAGCGATACCGATAATATGCGCCACGCGCTCATATGCACTCGAGTCGTTGGCGTGCGCGTCAGCCTCGGCGGCCTCGCGTGCCAACGCCTCAATGGCCGTGCGAATCAGCTCGGACTTCGTTTGGCCTCGCCGTTTGGCCAGTCGCCTGATCAAGCCTTGGGTTCGCGCGTCCAGACGTACTGATGTGGGCATGGGTCCGAAATTGTGATGTACTACGCCAGTGTAGTACAAGCCGCCTCGCCCGTCAAGACCCACGGCCGGTGGCTTCGTAGCGTACTTGCCGACCGGCCATCACCCGTATCACTTAGCAGGACGGTGAAGAACCCCCTCAAGAGTCCGGATGTGGATTGATTGGACGCCCTGAAGGACGCCCTCGGCCGGAGCGCGTCCTGAAGGACGCTGCTGCGCCACCGTCCTTTCAGGACGGACCCGCAGCCCTAGGCCGGGCGACCCCTGGCGGTGTCATTGACGCATAATCTGATGCCTCTCTCGCTCCGCTGCTCCATCTGGCTGGCTTGGGTCCCGTTCCTCGCACCCAGCATGCTCTCCGCGCAGGCCTCCTCACGGCCATGCAGCGCTTGGTGCCTTTCCCAACACGCCCGCGCAGCGCTGGCGGCGCGCCACTATGCCGACTACCTCAAGTACGCCCGGAAGATCGCTCAGCGCGCGCCCGACCACCCCGGGGTTGTTTACGCCGTCGCACGCGGGTACGCTCTCGTCGGTCAGACCGCCGCCGCCCTCGGCTGGCTGAGTCGCCTGGCGGATCTCGGCGCCAAGCAAGATGTCGATACGGATTCCGCCTTCGCGCGGTTCGACACCTCCGCCGCGTTCCGCGCCCTGCGCGCTCGCCTGAACGCCAACCGTGCCCCAATTGTGCATGGCACACCAGCGTTCTCACTGCCGGATCCCGATCTCCTCCCTGAGGCTCTCGCCCGCGATCCGATCACCGGCGATTGGCTCGTCGGCAGCCTCGCGAAGCGCAAAATTGTTCGCCTTGCGCCGAATGGGACCGCCCGTGATTTCGTCTCCGCCCCCGAGCTGCTGCGCGTGGTCGGTATCCACGTTGATTCCGCGCGCTCCCTTCTGTGGTTCGCCACCTGGGCCCCACGGGCCCCCACCGCGACGCACGCCGAAGACTTCCCAAGCGATACCCGGCTGTTCAAGGGCGATCTCGTCACCGGCCACATCTTGCGAAGATATGTCCCCTCTGACTCCGGGGGCGATCACCTGTTCAATGACTTGGCGATCGCCACGAACGGTGACGTGTTCATCACCGACACCGATCAGGGGGCGGTCTATCGCATCCGCTCGGGCGCCGATTCTCTCGAGCTCTTCTTGCAACCGGACCCGGAGCAGTTCTCGGACGCAAATGGCATCACGCTATCTGGCGACAACCGGACCCTCTACGTGGCGTTTGTCGAGGGGATCGCGCGTGTTGACGTCCGCACCCGGGCTATGGCGCGTCTGCACACGCTGGCACCCGGGAGCACTGCAGCCATCGACGGCCTCTATTGGTATCGCGGTACACTCATCGGCGTTCAGCACCTGCCCGGCCTCGATCAGGTTGCGCGCTACGAGCTTGCCCCCGACGGTCGATCGATTCGGCACATCGACGTCCTGGAGCGTGCGGATAGTCTGCTTCATCTGCCCACCACCGGCGCTTTGGTTGGCGGGCACTTCTACTACATTGCGAACAGCCAGTTCGACCGGCTCGGCGACGACAACCGCCTGGCTCCGGCTAGCCGATCCTCGATGCCTCTATCGACCGTGCGCGTGTTGGATCTGGAGTACCACTAGACGATCGAGGGCTGCCGCCCGACGAGCGCTGAATCGACGATGGTAGCACCCGACATCTTGTCCCCCTTCGCCGTCGTCCTGCTCGATATGAACGGGACGTTCATGTTCCGTGAGGACCGGTCCGGGCCGGACCAGGACTACGCGGCCACATACCTACTGGAACTCCTTGGGAGGCCAGGTGGCGACGCGGGAGGTGTGGTCCCGACGTGAGCGATTCCTTCACGGTTCGGAGGGCGACGGTCGCAGACGCTCCGATCCTGGCTCGCCACCGCGCCGCGATGTTTCGCGACATGGGTGTCTTGCCGGAACATCTTCTCGACGTCCTGGTCGATGCGTCACGCCGCTATTTCGAGGAGGCCATCCCCTCGGGAGAGTACGTTGGCTGGCTTGCCGCTCGCGCGATGCCCGCGTCGGACATCATCGCCGGGGCCGGCCTCCAGTTACGCCGGGTCTTGCCGCATCCGGACCCCGGCGGGCGCGCGATCGCCCTCGGCCCGCAAGGCATCGTGCTGAACGTCTACACGGAACCCGCGTGGCGGCGCCGGGGGCTCGCAGCGCTCCTCATGCGACAGGTTCTCGATTGGGCCGCGGCGCACGGGATAACGAATCTTGTCCTACACGCTTCCCCCGATGCGCGGGCGCTCTACAAAAAGCTTGGCTTCGTGCCGACGAACGAGATGCGGTTTGCGGGCCAAGCGGACGTCATGTAAGGCAGGCGCGCCCACAACACGCGAGATTCCGGTATCGCTACCATTCGGTGCCAGGCGGTCCTCTTCGACCTCGACGGCGTCTTGGTCGACTCGCGGCGGTGCATCGAACTCGTCTGGGAGGAGTGGGCCCGGCGGCACCACCTCGATCCAGCCGCCGTCATTCGAGTCGCGCACGGTCGCCGCACCAGTGAAACGCTGCGCGAGGTAGCGCCACACCTGGACATCCCCGTCGAGGTCGCCGTCCTCGAAAAGCTGGAAGAGGCCGAGCATCGGGGTGTGGCCGTGGTACCCGGTGCGCGTGAGCTTCTTTCCGTCATCCCGCGAGCACGCTGGGCCGTGGTCACGTCCGGAAGTCCGGCCGTCGCCCGCCTGCGCCTTCGGCTGGGGCACGTACCGGACCCACCCGTTCTCATCACGGCTGCGGATGTCCGCCAGGGGAAGCCCGATCCAGAGGGCTACCTCCGCGCGGCGGCGGCTCTTGGTCGCGAACCCGCCGCGTGCGTCGTCCTCGAGGACACGCCCGCCGGGATCGCTGCTGGACGCGCCGCCGGAATGCCCGTCCTCGCAGTCCGTGGCACCTACGCGGACGATCGCTTGACGGAGGCCCATGGGATCGTCGCCTCCCTCGCCGATCTCCAGTGCAGTGTCCTCGGCGCGGACGGGCTCGAGATAGAATGGGGGGCTACCTAAAACGGATCGCGCGATGAATAGCGCCATTCATTCCATTCTCCTGTCCTTCGTCTTCGCTCTGACGAACGTTCAATTGCTACCGTGCCAAAATGCTTACGCCATGCCCATCCTGGCAGGAATAAGCAATCACGGGGAAAACAAGGGTCAGCCCTATGTCACGGCAGGCGACAGGACGTACTTGATTGGAACGCAGGATGGGAACTTCCCCGATATCGGCGAACACGTGCCAGGCGAAATGGGCGGGTTATGGCTGCACCCGATCAAACTGCTGGATGGTTTGTGGGCAACCGTAACGGATATGGCGACCAATCAGGAAATCGCTCTGTCGGAGAGCGCCGAATTCGTCAATTACCCTTATGGCAATCGGTTCAGATATGGTCCGGTGTTGGACAGCTTGGAGATCGAGCGCTTTCAGTTCAGTCCGGACAGCCAGGAGGGATTGATCGTTCAGTATTCTTTCAAGAACGCAGCCGCCCGCAAGCGGCAGTTGCGCTTTCACTTTTCCGTCAAGACGGATTTACGCCCCGTATGGTTGTCAGATCGACTCGGGATAGAGGACGCTCAGGACACTGTCGCCTGGCAACCGACAGACAGTCTCTTCATCGCCCAGGACGGCGAGAACCCCTGGTTCTGCGTTTGGGGAGCCACCCCTCCCGCCGGTGCACAGCCAATCACAAACCCACGGCCAGTACCCACGAGTGACATGGGAGTCACAGCCACATCCCGACACGATCTATCGGTCGATCCAAACAGCACCTCTACCCTGACATTCGTCATCGCGGGCTCGGCAGCAGACAAGAATGCAGCCCTAAACACCTACAACTATCTGGCCAAGAATCATGCGACCCTCCTGGCGAGGAAAAAGGCACGCTACGCTTCAATCATCGACAGGGCGAGGGTACGAATTCCCGACCAACGTCTCCAAGAGGTCTACAACTGGGTGAAGGTCAACACGGAGTGGCTTGTCAGAGATGTCCCCGGCATCGGTCGGGGTCTCGGTGGCGGACTCATGGAATACCCATGGTGGTTCGGGACTGAAACATACTCTCTGCAAGCGCTCGCGGCGACCGGCGATTTCGAACTCGCTAAGCAAACCCTCCGTCTGTTGAGGGATCAGTCATTGAAAGCAAACGGAAACGGCCGGATCGTGCATGAGGTCACGACAAACGGCGTCGTTTCCAATCCCGGCAACACGCAGGAAACGGCTCAGTTCATCCTTACTGTCGGCAGGCTATTCCAGTGGACGGGAGATCTGGACTTTGCAAGAGAAATGTACCCGGCTATGAAGATGGGCATCAACTGGCTTCTGACCGACAGGGACCGGAACAAGAATCTGTTCCCGGAAGGTCCCGGCATCATGGAAGTGTATGGCTTAAACGCGGAATTGATTGATGTTGCGGTATACACGCAGCAGGCGTTAAAGACCACGGCGCAGCTTGCCGCTATTCTCGACGAGCCAGAGGTTGCAGAGCGATATCAGCACCTGGCGTCACAACTGGAGATGAGAATCAATGAACGCTTCTGGGTCGAACAGGATAGTTCGTACGCCGATTTCTACGGAACCAGAGCACAGGCTATTAGCGCCGCCGAGGGAGCAATCCGGCAAATAGGCCTGAAGGGGCCAAGCAACCTGACCCGAAGGGACACGGAACTGATTGGATACTACGAGCGACTAAAGGAGAAATTCGCCGCAATGCCCGATAGCAGCAGAGGTTGGATCACGAACAAGAACTGGGTCATCACGACGCCCATGGAGACGGGCATCGCCCCGCGAGCAAGAGCGATACAACTGCTGGACAGAATCCGAAACCACGATGTCGGAGAGTACGGACCCTTCCTGTCCGCGGTCGAAAGACAGGCGATGATGACCATTTCAACCGGGGTGCAGGCCGTCTCGGAAGGCAACTACGGCCGCACCGACGAAGCGATGTGGTATGTGGACAAGATCGTGCAGACCTTCAGTCGGAGATTACCAGGTTCGATTTCAGAGATGATGCCTGATTATGGCTGCTTTACGATCGCCTGGACCAGCTACGGCGTCGTGCTTCCGCTGATCCAGCATGTCTTCGGCATTCAGCCGGATGCGGTGAACAAGACCGTTGTCTTTGATCCTCATTTGCCTACTGGGTGGGAGAATATGAGCATCGAAGATCTTCGTGTGGGAAGCAACAGGGTGTCTTTTTCGCGCGCAAAGACCGGCAGGGGAATTGAATATGGGCTCGAAGCCAAAGAGAACGGATGGACATTCGTCTTAAGAGGGGACGCTCTGTCGGGCGCCGAGTGTTACTTGAACGGCAGACATGTTTCTTCTACCTCCTCCGGCATCCGTATGAGCGGAAGGAAGAATCACGTGCTGGTGGTTCAACATTAGAAGCGAGTCGAGCTCTTCCAAACCGTTCGACGGGCTCCCTAGAAGTTCAGCCAATCGCTGATCTTGACGACCAGGATATTGTTCGCGCGCGCATCAAACAGTCCCGCCACGTCGCGCGAGAAGTCGAACCTCGGCGCGGCCACCACACCCTGCCGCCAGTGCTGCCACGCGACGTAGAGGCGTGAGCCCGGGCGCCACTCCCACGTCAGCAGCACGGTGCCGCGCAGGCTGCGGAGCGTGCCGTCGAGCGAGGGCGCCGTGCCTGAGTACGGTGCGAAGTCGAACGTACGCGGTGCCGCGAGCGAGCCGGCCGGCCCGTAGTCCGAGCTGAAGATCAGCGGCTGGCCGTAGCCCTGGAGGGTCAAGCGCGGGGTCAGCGCGAGGTTGAGCCGGAGGTCCGCGCTCACCTGGGTGAAATCGAGCGGCGCGAACAGGTAGCGCTGGCCATACGTGGCGGTCGCCTTGCTGTCGTCGACGGTTCCCACGTACTGGGCGGCGATCCGCCCCGTGCTCAGCGCCGGCCCGAGGCTCAGGTTCCACCGGGGCGAGCTCACCGAGACGCCCATGGTGAAGGTCCAGTCTGCCCCACCGTACTCGTCGTAGGTCCGGTCTGCGCTGCCATTCAGCTGCACCGACTTGCGCGTATCGCTCCGGCCAGAGATCTCGAATTCGGTCTCGGCCGGGCGGATCATCATCGGCCCGCCACGCGTCGAGCGATCGTCCCACGAGCGCAGGCGGTAGCGCGCGAACCCGGTCAGCCGCCAGAAGCTCAAATGGGTGAACCCCCCGCTCAGCACGACAAACTCCTGAATCCGGTCGCCGGCGTAATTCGATTCATCACGCCAGGTCAGCCCGATGTCGTACTCGCGCAAGAAGGGCCCGGGACGGTTTTCGACGTAAACAAGATCGGCCTGGCGATCCCGGCGGTCCGTGCGCGTCTGGAAACCCAGGTCGTTCACCTCGAACCTTGGCGACGTGAGCGCGCCGGCGACGTCCCCGCGCCAGTGCTCGCCAGCCTGCTTCGAGAGGCTGGCACCGGCCGAATAGCCGGTGAGCGACGTGGCCATGGTGTCTACGCCGAGGTGGGTGGCGTCGGGGCGCTGCAGGTAGTGGTTCGACTGTCGCTCGGTGGCGATGATCGCGGCGCGCGAGCCGAACACCGCGTCACCCACGAGGCTCCCCTGAAACGCCCAGCTCCGGCCGGCCCACTCGTATCGCCAATCCACGCCGGCCGCGTACGCGGCCGAGCGCAAGCCGGCCTGGAGACTCGGGGTCGTGAGGTCGCGATTTACGGCGGAGACGATCCCGCCGAACCAGGAACGCCCGGCGCCGGCTTCGTGTCGCGCCCGCCCGACGAGATAGTTGGCGAGCGGCTCCACGGCCACGGAACGCACCGCACCCAGCGTGTCCACATACTTCGCGGTCTCGCGCGCCGTCAAGGCGTCCAACATCCCCACCGACCAGCCGCCGGCGCTCTTGCCGCTCACCTTGACCGCGGCCGGAATGGTGGTCACGGCCGGCACATCGGCCTGCGGCGTGGGCGGTGAGAGCTCCGGGCTCCTGCCGATCCTGCGGCTGTAGAACAGGTCCCCGCCGCTGGTGTTGCCGGTGAACTGGAAGATCTCGCTCCCCTCGATGAAGAACGGCCGCTTCTCCGGGAAGAACGTCTCGTAAACGCCGAGGTTGATGATCGCCGGATCCACCTCGACCTGACCGAAGTCCGGGTTGATCGTCGCGTTGAGCGTGACGTCGGAGGCGATCCGATAGAGCACATCTGCGCCCGTCGTCGCCGAGTGCTCCGCATCAGAGCGGAAGGGGTCGACGCCCGGATCCACGTACTCCCCTCGCCCCACGACATACGGCAGCAGTTCGAGCCGCTTGCCCGACCGAACGCCGTTCAGGCCCACGAGATGCCCGTAGCGCTGCACGCCGCTGAATTCCCGCTTGGGCGTGAACGCCCATTCGGCGTACTCCTGCCTGCTTCCGATGATGCGCTCGAGCTGCATTCCCCACGACTGCTCACGGCCCGCCCGGAAACGCAGCTGGCTGAACGGAATGCGCACTTCCGCCGTCCAGCCGGCGGAATCGCGCGACGAGGCGACTTCCCACACGGGATCCCACGAGTTGTCCTCTACAACCTGCCCGCTCTCCATGCGCACCGTGGCGTCGCGCTGCACGGCGCCAGGGTTGACCTGGAAGTGGAAGGCGGTGCGATGGTCGTGGTAGCTATCGAGCGCCACGCCGAACCAATCCGAGTCGAGCAGGTCCATGTCACGCCGCCCCAGGCGGTAGCGTACGGATCCAGAGAGCCGCGCGCCCACGTAGATGGCGTCGTCGTCATAGAGAAGGCGGACCTCGGTGGACTCGCTTACGGATTGGCCCTCATGAGGATCGAGCTGGGTGAACGACGTGATCGGCGGCGCGGCCTGCCAGGCGAGCTCGTCCAGTCGGCCGTCCAGGTGGATCGGGCCGGAGGCGCGAACGGCCCGGGCTTCGGGGGCCGCCGCGTGCGCGTCGGCCGGCGCCTGCGCGTGGGCGACCTTTGCCTGCGCCAGGGAACAAGCGACAACCAGCGTGGCCAGGCGCCGCACAGGGGATTCGCTCGGGGTCCTAGCGACGCAGCACCTCCTCGTCGTGGCCGTGCGATTCCATCTGACGGCGCACCATGCCGTAGTAGGCCCCGCTCACCTTCATGAGCGCTTGGTGGGTCCCCCGCTCGATGACGCGCCCGTCTTCCATCAGCAGGATCAGGTCGGCGCGGTGAATCGTGGAGAGCCGATGGGCGATGACGAACGTGGTGCGCCCCGCGAGCAGCGTGGCCATCGAGGCCTGAATGAGCTGTTCGCTCTCCGTGTCCAGGTTGCTCGTGGCCTCGTCGAGGATGAGGATCTGAGGGCGGGCGAGAATCGCCCGGGCGATGGCCAGCCGCTGCTGCTGGCCGCCCGACAGCTTGACACCACGCTCGCCGATGAATGTCTCATATTGCTCCGGCAGCTTGACGATGAACTCGTGTGCGTTGGCGCGCCGGGCCGCGTCTTCGATCTCGGCGTCCGTCGCCTCGTGGCGGCCGTACGCGATGTTCTCCCGCACCGACCCATCGAACAGGAAGACGTCCTGTTGGACGATGGCGAGCAACTCGCGGTAGCTGCGCAGGCGAAAGTCGCGAATGTCCACGCCGTTCACCAGGATGCGTCCCCGGGTGGGATCGTGAAACCGCGCCACCAGGTCGGTCACGGTCGTCTTGCCGGCCCCGCTGCGACCCACCAGCGCGATGACGGAGCCCCCCGGTACGGCGACGTCGAAGGCCCGCACCACCGGTTGGCCCTCGCGGTAGGCGAACTCGACGTTGTCGAATCGGATCTCGCGCACCACGGGCGGCGCGTCGCGCGCACCGGGCCGGTCGGGCTTGTCGTCGTCCATCGCCAGGACCTCGAATACGCGTTCCATGGCGGCGAGCGAGCGCTGCAGCTCGGAGAAGGAGTTGACGATCTGCCACACCGGGCCCAGCAGCAGGAACGAATACCACTGGAAGGCCATGATGTCGCCGATCGAGGCGCCGCCGGCGATGTTCATGTACCCGCCGTACCAGACGATGACCACGTTCACGCCCGCCTGCAGCAGGCCCCACGACGTCCACAGCACCAACTCTCGTCGGTGCGCGAACAATTCCTTGCGGACCACCGTGTGCCGCCCGACCATGTAGGTGAGCAGCTCCTGCAGTTCCCGCCGGAACGCCCGGACGACACGAATCCCCGAGAAGGTTTCGCCCACCCGGCCGTCGATCTGCTCCACATCCCTGCGGAGCGAGCGGTAGATCGGCCTAACGCGCCGCGCGGCGATGAAGCTGATCAGGATCGCGGCGGGGACGATGGCCATGGCCGTCAACGCCAACCGCCAGTTTAGGGCCAGCAGCACCGTCACGGCGACGGCGAGACGGATCAACGAGACCGCGGGTGACACGATGGCCATCTGCAAGAGCCCGGTCGTCGTTTCCACGTCGCCCGTGAGACGGGAGAGGATGCCGCCCGTCTTCATGTCCCACAGCGTGGGCAGCGGGAGGTGCAGCAAGCGCTCGAAGAGCGACCGGCGGAGCGACAGCATGACGCGCACGTTCAACAGGCGCTGGCGATAGTCCCGCAGGGCGTCGGCCAGGTTGGAGAGGACGATCACCACGAGGAACGCGCCGCCCGCCAGGTGGAGGCGGGCGAGTCGCGACGCGGTGTCCAACCGCGCATTGAGCAGCACTCGATCGACGATGAACCGCAGGAACAGCGGCTCGATCATCTGTAGCGCCGTGGTCACCAGGGCGAGACCGAGCAGCGCGCCGGCAGCGTAGCGATACGGCCGCAGCCAGCTCAGGTACTCGCGGAGATACTTGCGCCGCTTCCCGCGATCGAGGGGCTGGGATTCCCCCGCCCCCGCATCGTCCAGTCGCCGCGCCGCGTAGTCCCGGACGAACGCGCGATAGTGCTGACGCGAAGAGCGAGGTGGTCTGGTCATTACTTGGGGAAGGTGTTCCACCCCGTGCGGGGCGTCCAGGGTCCCTTTGAAGCTGCTCGGTTGGGCAGACTCCTCGGCTGAGCGCTCGAAGCTCCTTCATCGTCTCTCGATCAGGTCTCGTTCTTGACCAATTTGGTCAACTGGCCTTAGCTTTGGAACTCCGACCGGTGTGGGGTACCCGGATGCGTCGTCGCAAGAAGGCCGCTTCGGTGCGAGAGCCCGTGAGCCTCTACGAGGCGAAGACGCACCTTTCTGAGCTGGTCGAGCAGGCCGCCCAGGGGAGGGAGATCATCATCGCCAAGTCCGGGAAGCCCAAGGCCCGCCTCGTCCCGCTCGCGCCCAAGAACACGCGTCACCTGCGCAAGCCCGGCAGGGGGAAGGGCAGGGTCTGGATCGCACCGGATTTCGATGCGCCGCTGCCGCCGGAGCTGCTGCGATTGTTTACCGGCGAATCCGAGTGAGGCTGCTTCTCGACACCAACGTCCTCATTCGCTGGCACGCGGGTCAGGTTCGGCCCGCCGTGGTTCGTGCCGTGCGGCGGGCCGAACTCGTGGCGGTCAGTGCGATCACCGCTTGGGAGATCGCGATCAAACGGGCCGTCGGCAAACTCAAGTTCCGAGACCCCGTGGACGAGGTCGTCGCGCAGAACGGGTTCGTCGCCCTTTCGGTGACCGTCCGGCACGGCGATCTGTTGCGCGATCTACCGCTGCATCACCCCGATCCATTCGACCGCCTGCTCATCGTGCAGGCGCTGGACGAAGGGCTCACGATCCTCACGTCGGATCGGTCGTTCGAGCCGTATCGGGTGCCGGTGGTGTGGGCGTGAGGGAGGCAACCGGGGGGCGCCGCCGGCCGATCTCGGCGAGCTGAACCCGTGCCGGGGCCCAGAGTGGGGTGAACAGTCGAACACGATTCGCGGGACGTCCGCTCGCGCTGAGCGCTCAGCTCTCCGCGCCGATCCCGAGCGGGGCGAGCACGGCGCCATAGGCGCGCAACAGCTCCGGCGGTACGAGCACCACGTCCTCGCCCCCGAGCTTCCGTAGCATCGCCGCGTTCGTGGCGCCCTGCCCCCGGTAGTGGTTGTTGGTAATGACGTAGGTCTCCCGGGTGTGCTTCGCGACCTCGTGGATCCGGTCGAGCCAGCTCTTGAGCTCGTCGGCGCTGTACAGGTAGTCGTAGCGCTCGTGCGAGGCCGCGCCGTCGCGGAACCAATTCTCATAGTTCCGACCGTGCAGCCGCACGTACCCCACCTGGGCCGTGGCTTTGGCGCCCGGCTTGATCGAGTGGTGAAACACCGGCTGGTCGATATTCACGATCGCTACGTCGCGCTGGGCGAGCGCGGAGTAGAACGAGGGTTCGTTCCACGAGCTGTGCCGGACCTCGACGCCCAGTGGGAAGCGCGAGAAGGCGGTGAGCACGTCGCTCAGCCACTCCTCGCTCGCCGCCGTGCGTTTGAACGACCAGGGAAACTGCACCAGCAAGCAGCCGAGGCGCCCCGCGTCGTGGAGCGGCGCGAGTCCCGCGGTCACCGCCTCGACGTCCGTCGCGGACCACGGGGTGTCCCGCTCGTGGGTGAAGCGTTGCCACAGCTTGGCGGTGAACCTGAAACGCGGATTGGAAGCGACCCGCACCGCCCACGCCGTGGCTGCCTTGGGCGCGGCCGGCCGGTAGAAGGTGGAGTTGATCTCGATGGTGTCGAAGTAGCGAGCGAGATAGCTCAACGGGTCGAAGCCGCGGGGCCGCGGGAGCGGATACACGACACCCCACCAGTCCCGGTAATCCCAGCCAGCCACGCCGACCCTGACCACGGCTCTATCATAATCTCCGTCTGGGCGCCCGGGAGGAGCGGCAGCGAACCCTCGGCGACAGTGAGGCAGTAGATTTCGCGCCCAGAGGGCTTGAAGCCCGGCCTTGGCTCGGGATCTGCCCTGCAGGACGACCGCGCCCCAGCGTCCTTCAGGACGCGCCTCGGCCGAGGGCGCCCTTCAGGGCGTCCAATCAATCGAGGCCGGGACTCCTCAGGGGGTTTAGACACCCTGCTTGTGCCCGCACCCGCGTTGTGCGCGAGTGACCTCGCGACTCGGCCGAGCCATGGCTTCAGCCACGGCAAACCGGCCGGCGCTAATCGAACGCCGCTCCGAGCCGCGGCTTGAGCCGCGCACACCGAGCGCCGACAATTGTTCACCACCCTGGATTTTGGAGAGTATCGATGCCCGGAACCGCGATTCCAGCCCCGCGCGGGTTGGACGGCGTCGTTGCCGCCCGCACCCGCCTGAGCCACGTCGACGGCCTTGCGGGCGAGTTGATCATCGGAGGCTACGAGCTGAAGGAGCTGGCCGGGCGGGTCAGCTTCGAGGAGGCCGCCCACCTGCTCTGGCGCGGCGCGCTGCCCGGCGCCGACGAGCTCGGGGGACTGCGCCGCGAGATGGCCGGGCTCCGCGCGGTCCCCGAAGAGGCCATGCGCGTGGTGCGGGCGGCGGCCAAGGCGCCTCCCGTCGACGCGCTTCGCATGGCGTGCGCCACCTTGTCACTCGACCTGGTCGACCCCAACGCCATCTCGCCGGCCGCCGACCTCGAGGCGGCCAAGATGCTGACCGCGCGCTTCCCGACCCTGGTCGCGGCGCACGCGCGCGTCAGCGAGGGGAGGGAGCCGATCGCACCGCGCGCCGACCTGTCTCGCGCCGCGAACTTCCTCTATATGGTGCACGGCAAGGAACCCGATCCGATAGCGGCCCGGGCGCTCGACACGTACTGGGTGACGGTGATCGACCACGGCATGAACGCGTCGACGTTCGCGGGCCGCGTGATCGCGAGCACGCGCTCGGACATGGTGAGCGCCGTCACCGGCGCGATCGGCGCCCTCAAGGGACCGCTCCACGGCGGCGCGCCCGGTCCGGTGCTCGACATGCTGGTGGACATCGGCTCGGCCGACCGGGCCGAGGCGTGGGTGCGGAACGAGCTAGCGGCCGGACGGCGCATCATGGGGTTCGGGCACCGCGTCTACAAGGTCCGCGACCCGCGCGCCGACGTGCTCAGCAGGGTGGCGGACGAGATGGGCGCGGCCCATCTCGAGGACCGCAAGCTGTTCGATCTGGCGCGCGCGGTCGAGCAGACGGCGCTGAAGGTCCTGGACGAGGCGAAGCCGGGTCGCAACCTGCGGACCAACGTGGAGTTCTACACGGCGCTCGTGCTCCAGTCCTTGGGGCTCAAGCCTCGCTCGTTCGTGGCGCTGTTCGCCTGCGGGCGGGTCGCGGGCTGGTGCGCGCACGTCATCGAGCAACACGCCGAGGACCATCTCATCCGTCCCCAGTCCGAGTACGTCGGGCCGCGTGGCTTGAAGCTCGAGAGGTGAGAACGTGCGCGGCTTCAAATCGGTGACCTCACCCGCACCCGCGGCCTCGCTCGCGACCGCGGGCGGCCTTCGCCGTCGAGCTGGTCGAGGGCCCACTGTACGGCCTCCTGCACCTCGGGGGACGCGTCGTGGAGCGCGGCCTCGAGCGGCTCACGGGCCTGCGTGCTCCCGATCTGCCCCAGCGCCCACGCCGCGGCGACTCGCACCTGGGGCTCGTGGTCTTTGAGTCCGGGCGCCAGAGCATCGACGGCGTGGGTGTCCCCGATCTGTCCCAAGGCCCAGGCGCTCAGCTGTCGGATGTCGGGGTCGGGGTCCTTGAGGCTGGTTCCGAGCGCGCCAACTGCGCTCGGGTCGCCGCTTTCGCCAAGTCCCCAAACCGCGGCCCGCCGCACCTCGGGTGAGGTATCGTGCACGAGGGGCGCGAGGCCACGGACGGCCCTCCGGCTGGCGATCTGTCCCAGGGCGTGCGCCGCCGCCGCGCGGACCGTGGCGTCGGGATCCCCGAGCAGCGGGAGCAACAGATCGACCGCGTCCTCGCCGCCTGCTTGTCCGAGCGCCCAGGCTGCGGCACGCCGCACGGTGTAGGTCGAGTCCTTGACCGCGTTGCCCAGCGCGGCCAAGACGCGGGTGCTTCCCCTCGCCCCGAGCGCCCACGCGGCCATGGACCTTACTTCCGATGAGCGATCCCGCAGCGCTCGCCCGAGAGGTTCGATCACGGCCTGAGCGTCGATCTGACCCAGAGCCCAGGCGGCGACCTGTCGGACGTGCTCGACCTCGTCCGTGAGTGCGTTTGCGAGCGGGCCGATCGAGCTCGAGTCGTCTATCACGCCGAGCCCGTGGGCCGCCATCGCGCGGACACCGGGATTCCGGTCCCGGAGCGCGCCCTGCAATGGCCGTAGGGCGCGCCGCTCGCCGAGCTCGCTCAGGCCGAGCGCTCCGGTCTCCCGCAGGCCGGGGCGAGCGTCGCCGAGCAGCGCCAGGAACGCGTCGTAGCTGCCCCGGGCCCTGGCCCGACCGAGCACGCGCGCCGCGAGGTTGCGCACGCACCGGCTCTCGTCCCGGAGCACGGCGCGGAAGGCGCCCAGTGCAGCCGAGTCGACAGTCCACCATGCCCCGCCGTGGCGAACGTGTACGTGCACGCGAGGAGCCCGACCGTTCTGATGGCGCATCATCGGCATGGGCATCGGTGTGGGCATCGGCATCGGCATGGGCGTCGGTAGGAGATCGACGTCCCAGCGGAGGCCCCAGGAGTTGCTGACCGTCTGTGCCGCGAGCTCACAGACCGTCGTGTCCGCCGCCCGGAGGAGGGCGAGAACGCGCGCGACCGCGCTCGAGTCCATCGGTGCGACCGGGCTGCCAAGGGCGAACAAGGCGAGGACAGGGAAGAATGCTGGGGGCATTGACGACCTCGATGGCGCTAGGGGTATCTATGCAGATGGTTGGGAGGTCGAGAGGGTTGCAGGGGCGCCTCGTGGCCGGTTAAGACGACTTGTCGACTAACCGGCGCAAATCACATCATGGCAACGCTCCGGCTTGCCGTTCTAAGCGCACCACATGGCCGACTCGATCACTCCCAGTCACGCCACCTGCCGCGGCATCGCAGTCGAGAGCCAGGACCCACCCAGGATCAGCAGCAACCCGGCGAGCGACATGGCGCCAAGCTGTTCGCCGAGCGCCAGCACGCCCGCAACCACCGCGACCAACGGATTCACGTAGGTAACGACGCTCGCCCGGCTCGGCCCCGCCTCCGCGATCAGCTGGAAGAAAGCGATGAGTCCGAGCGCCGTGCAGGCGACGCCCAGCACCACGATGGAGCCGAGGGCCGCGGGCGGTGGCATGGCGTGCGGCGGATTGACCAGGGCCGCGGGCAGCAAGGCGAGCGTGCTCACCCCGAGACTCGCGGCGACGGGGCCGAGCGGGTCGAGATCGGCCAGGCGGCGGCTGACAATGATGGGCGCGGCGGCGTAACCGAGCGTCGCCATCAATACGAGCCCCGCTCCCAAGAGCTCGTCCGGCCGGCCGGCGACGTCGACGCCCAGCAGGGCGATCACCCCGCCGAGGCCGATCACCAGCCCGACGAGCCGCCAGCCGGTCGGCCGGTCGGCAGGGGACAGGCGCAGCGACAGGAGTGCCACGAGCAGCGGCATCGTGGCGATCAGAATCGCCGTCAGCGACGAGGAGATGTACTGCTCGCCGGTGGCGATGAGCACGAACGGCACGGCGATCTCGCACGCGGCGTACGCGGCGATCGCCGGCCAGCGTCCCCGCAATCCACGCAGCGCGCCGCGGTGCAAGGCCCACGGCACCAGCAGCAGCGCGGCGAGCGCGATCCGCGCCCACGCCACGAACGCGGGCGGTAGCCCTGAGTCCACGGCGACCTTGATGAACAGGTACGGGACGCCCCAAACCGCCGAACAGACGGCGAAGAGCAGCCAGGCACGAGGGGTCACGGGTTCAAAATGGGGAGTGATCTATCCCAACGTCACCACTCTCCCGAAGGGAGAGGGGGACAGGGGGTGAGGACCCTGAGCCCGCGTTGCGGGGCGTCTCAATCCTTCTCATCGTTAGCGGATGACCACCCGATCGTTCGCGATCACTCTCGCCGTGCGCCTGACGCTTGCCTCGGTGAGCGGTCTGTCCGCCACCCAGCAGAGCGCTGCGGATTCCATCACACCCACCCACTCGGCGCCCGTTGCGCGCGCGCACGCCGTCGTCACGCCGCCGGTCATGGACGGGCGTCTGACGGACCCCGCGTGGCTGGAAGCCACGCCCGTCACCGGGTTTGTGCAACGTGAGCTGCACGAAGGCGCGCCGGTCACCGAGCGCACCGAGGTACGCATCGTCACCGACGGCCAGGCGCTGTACGTCGGGGCCTGGCTGTACGACAGCGACCCCGCCGGGATCGTGGCCGGCGAGCAGGTGCGCGACGGCGACATCTCGAAAAGCGACTACTTCGGCATCCTGCTCGATACCTACCACGATCGACAGAACGGCTTCGTTTTTACCACGACACCGGCGGCCATCGAATACGACGCGCAGGTCGTCAATGAAGGCGAAGGCGGCGGCATCCAGCTGCCGGGTCAGACGCGGGCGATGGCTGGATCCCTGGGAGGTTTCAATCTCAACTGGGACGGCACCTGGACGGTCGCGACGTCGGTGGACTCGACCGGCTGGTACGCCGAGTTCCGGATTCCGTTTACGACGCTGCGCTATGGAGCGGGTGAGGCGCAGACCTGGGGACTCAACCTCGTGCGCTCGATCCGCCGCACGAGCGAAGAGGCGTTTTGGTCCTTCATGCCACGGCAATTCGGCCTGATGAAAGTCTCGCGGGCCGGCACGCTGGCGGGCGTCGCCGTGCCGTCTCGCCGGGTGGGGACGGTGACGCCGTACGTGCTCACCGGCGTGGAGCGCAACTACACGGTCGATGCCGAGGCCCGGCGGCGCGGGGAGATCGGCGGCGAGGTCAAGTATGGCGTGACGCCCAGTCTCACTCTCGACCTCACGTACAACACCGACTTCGCGCAGGTCGAGGTCGATGAGCAGCGCACCAACCTCACCCGCTTTCCGCTGTTCTTCCCGGAGAAGCGACCGTTCTTTCTCGAGAACGCCGGCATCTTCTCCGCCGGCACGCCTCAGGCTGTCGACCTGTTCTTCACCCGTCGCATCGGCATCGACACGCTCGGCCAGCCGGTACCCATCGTAGGCGGCGGACGGCTCACGGGACGCATCGGTCCATTGACGGCCGGTGGTTTGGAGATCTTCGCCGAGCATCAAGCCTACTCCGTGGTGCGGTTGCAACGCGAGCTGGCCGCCCGGTCGCGTGTCGGTCTCATCGCCGTGCAGCGCATGGCGACCGCGAACACGGGAGACTGGAACCGCGTGTACGGCGTGGACGGGCGTATCGGCATTCGCGACGCGTGGACGATCGACTGGTGGGGTGCGGCGTCTGCCGTGCCCGGGCCCGACGGCAATGCCACGGCGTACAGTGCGCGCCTGGGGCAGGAGACCGGCTCCTGGAGTAACGTGGCGCGCGTCATCCAGGTAGGGAGCGACTTCGATCCGCAGGTCGGTTTCCTCAATCGCCGCGGCGGCTATCGCTATTACGAAGCGGGCGTCGAGTGGAAGCGGCGCTTCCCGGGCATCCCGATCGTCAAACAGTGGATTCCGCACGTGAACTACCGCGGCTACTACCGGCTGAACGGCTACTGGCAGGAGGGGCGCGTCCATCTCGACCTGACCGAGGTGGAGCTCGCCAACGGTGGCCGCATCGGCCCCGAGGTCAACGTCGAGCACCAGGGTCTCGAGCAGCCGTTCGCGATCGCGACGACCGTCACTCTGCCCGTGGGCTCGTACGACTACACGTCGCTCGGCTTCGACCTGACGACCAATCCGAGCGCGCCACTGTCACTCGATCTGCGCCTGGACGTGGGCGGCTTCTACAATGGGACGCGTCGAGGCGGCACCGTGACGCTCGCCGCCCGGCACGCGAGCTCCCTCACGACGTCCCTGCGCGTCGAGTACAACGACGTGCGCCTGGACCAGGGCGACTTCATCCGCTCGCTGGTGGCGGCGCGCATCGCGTACTTCTTCACCCCCCGCGTCATGCTGCAGACTCTCGTGCAATACGGCAATCAGGCGCGCACCTGGACGGCGAACGCGCGGTTCGGCTGGCTCAGTACCGCCGGCACCGGATTGTTTGTCGTCTTCAACGAGGGTCGCGAGGCCGAAGGCTTCTTCCGGTGGGATCGGCCCCAGGCGCGATCGCTGATCGTGAAATACACCCGCCAGTTTGGACGCAGCGGCTGACGCGGCGGCACACGTCTCACAGCATCGCCGCAACGCTGCTCGCACGCTGGAACAGGCTGCGCCTGGTGAGAAGTGCGCTAAGCACGCTGGCTCTCGGCGTGTTTCTCTGGCCGTCCTGATTGTCCCTTGCGTTCCCCCTCTCCCGAAGGGAGAGGGGGTCAGGGGGTGAGGACCACACCACCGAGCACCGCCGGCTCGGCTCACGGCGAGCGTCTTTAAAGAGTTCTTCGGGGGATTCCGGGAATAGCAGTCCGTGACAAGCGGCGGAGTGATGCCATGCTCACGACCTCACGGTGCAGGCGGGGGAGAGCGGCATGGCGCCCTCCGTTGATTCCGTGGGCTGAAGCCCCGGCTCGGCGCTGGCGCGGGGCGTCCTTAAGGACGCGCCCCGCAGGGCCGAGCCGGCCCTTTAGGGCACGGTATCGACCTCATCATCGTCGACGATGCAGCGTCGTGGACGATCAGCGCCGTCCGTCTCGGCAAGGGCCCGGCCAGGGCGGTGAGGTAGTAATCCTTCCGGAGACATGCAGGACTCGTAGGATTCGAGGGCCCCGCGCGGGGCCCTCGTCTTGTGCTCGATGGTTGCCCGGGAGACCACATGATCAATTCGTCCACGGCGCGAATTCTCGTGACGCTGGGGCTCGTTTGCCCTGCGCCGGCGACCGCGAGCGCCCAGGCCTCTGCAACGCTCCCCCTCCCCCGCGCGCCGGCGGCGCGCGTGGTGACGATAACCCCTCCCGGCCGGACGGGCAGCGAGCCGGCGATCGCGCTCAATCCCTACAGCCCAAACCAGGTGGTCGCGGCGGCCGGAGAATGGGCGGCCTACTCGACCGATTCGGGGCGTACGTTCATTCCGGTCCAGCCGGCGGGTGAAGGCGGGCGCGGGGGCGGCGACGTGTCGCTCACCTTCGACGACAAAGGAAGGGTCTTTCTCTCCTTTCTCTCGATCCAGAAGAACGGCTTACCCGGGTACTGGGGGCACGGGCCCGGCGGCAATGGCATCTGGGTGCGTCGCTCTTCGGATGGCGGCAGGACCTGGGACCACGATCCCGTCGCCGTCAAGGTGTGGACCGGCGGCGAGCCCGACGTCAAGCTCGAGGACATGCCCCGAATCTGGGCCGACGCAGAGCCGAAGAGCCCGTACCGGGGCAACCTCTACATCGCGTGGATCGAGTGGCAGCTCACACAGTCGATCATACTGTTCAGCCGCTCGAAGGACGGAGGCAGGACCTGGGCGGCCCCGCAGCGCATCAGCACGAAAGCGGGCTTCCCGCGTGACGACAACGGCGCCGTGGTCGGGGTCATCGGCACAGTGGCCCCGGACGGGACGCAGTACCTGGTGTGGAACGAAGGGCTCAACGTCACGCTCACGCGATCGCATGACGGTGGGAAGACGTTCGAGCCGTCGCGCCCGATCTTCGACGTGGGGCCGCCCTACTTCGGCGGCGCGATCGGAATTCCGGGGGTTTCGCGGGCAATGGGCTTCCCCCAGATCGGTCTCGACGGCCGGCGCGGCACGCTCTACGTCACCTGGAGTGACTTTCGGAACGGCGATGTAGATGTGTTCATCTCGCGCTCGGACGACCACGGGCACACCTGGACGCCGCCACTGCGGGTCAACGACGATCCTGTGCACGACGGCGCCGACCAGTTCTTCCAGTGGATGGCGGTGGATCCAAGCGACGGCTCGGTGTACGTCCAGTTCTACGACCGCCGCGACGATCCCGCGAGCCGCAACACGCGCGTCACGCTCGCCCGCTCGATCGACGGTGGCAAGACGTTTACGAATTACGCCTGGTCGGACGGTCCCTTCGAGGCCGAGAACGCCTTCCTCGGCGATTACGAGTGGCTCACGGCGCGTGACGGACGCGTGTACGGGGTATGGACCGAGACCACGGAGCTGCGAAGGCCGACCATCATTCGGGTGGGGACTGCCGACTTCAGACACACGCCTTAGCGCGGTTCGACCAGAGCAGCTGCACCTCGTAGGCGCCGACCTTCTTGTTCTGCCAGGCACAAACGTCGCCGATCTCGCCATTGGTATCGTCGTACCATCCCTGGCCGGGCACCGGGTCTGTGATCGCCTCGGCGAGCTCGTGGGAGCAGACGGACGTCAGCGCGTCGAGCGGCTCCAGGTCGCCGCCCCCCAGGCACCCCGAGCAATTGGGGTAAGGGACCACTGCGTAAAACAGGCCGCCCGCCGAGCGGTCATGATAGCCGCAGAACGCCTGGCACGAGCGCTCGCTCCCCGATACCACCGTCACTCCTGGCGGTAGGAAGGCGAAGTACACCGTGTTCGCGGTCGCCGCCGGAAGCGATTCGCCCGCCACCTCTCCCTCGAGCATCTGCTGGATCGCGCTGTCCGTCACGCTCGCGCCGGGCGCAGGGTTGGTGACGCTGGCCGTTCCCGCAAAGCGCCCCGAGCCGATCTTCAGCTGCGGCGTGCTGTACTCACCGAGCTGGTCCATGTAGGGACTCGAAACCACGAATTGGAAGAAGGCGTTCAGACTCTCTGCCGTGGCCTGCGCCGTCGCTTCGGCCCAGGCCGCTCCCCAGAAGACCGTGACGACTTCGACCGCGGTCAGGAGGGGCCCACCCCGATAGGTGAGCTGCGCCGCAGGCGCCAGGACCCCGGGCGGCGCGACGATGAGCCCACCGGCGCCACGCATCGGGACGACGCGGATCGGCCGACCTAGGGCGGGCGGAGCCGCTCCCGGGGAGCGCAACCGACGTGCAGGACTCACGGTTCCTTGCTACCCCAGTTGCCACCGGTCGGACGCGCAAGTATGAGACTCGTCCCCCTCGGTAGCGAAATGGAACCGCCTGCTTTGCGGAACCCCGGCCGCGGCCGGATATTCACGGCTCATGTGAACCTCCTCGTGTGCGTATCACCCAGGACTCTCCTTATCGCCGCTGCTCTCGCCCTGGCGTGGCGAGGAGTCTCCGGGCAAACCGTGACCGTCGTTCACAACGTGAATTTGCGTCCGGACCCTTCCACCGAATACCCTCCGATCCGGCTGCTGACGCCGTCGGAGCCGCCGTTGACGTTGCTCGAGCCGGTGCCGGAGAGCGGGTACTACCACGTGAAGACGAGCGCCGGGGCGGAAGGTTATGTATGGAGTCGCTACGTGCGGGTGGCCGCCACGCCTTCCGCGTCCCCGGACACGATCGAACTCGGCCCAGGCGTCGACGGGTCAACGAGCATGGCCGGGTGTGGCGACGGATTGTGGGAGCACGTGTACCATCCTTCTCGGCTCATCGTACTGCAGGACTGCGTCACGGTAACGGGCGAGATCGTCGACGCCACCCAGAATCAGGCGCACCATCAGCCGGACGGTGTTCGGCACGAGAGCGATGGTGATACGCACGGCTGGCTGAAGGTCGATCCGCAGTTCGCCGCCCTGATCAACCCCGGGAACGTTTCGGACGAAGGCGGAAACCTCGTGTTCGAGATCGTTTGTCACTACAAGGTCACGCAGCCGGACGCCGAAGCCGCCTGCGTTGGATTCACCGACCACACGACGATCCCACCGGTCGGCGCCCATGTCGCGATCACGGGGACGCTCGTGCGGGAAAAGAATCACAAGCAGTGGAACGAGATCCATCCGGTGTCGCGCGTCGAGCGGCGCTAG
>DATDFP010000156.1:0-13661 GCA_036522535.1 Gemmatimonadales bacterium | reverse complement strand
ATAACCGATTGTGGGCGCGATCGTCGCGTGTCCGAGCCGAACGTGGCGAGCGCGCTCGGCACCGGGTACCCGTTGCTGATCGCCGCGGCCGCGCTCGCACGGAGTCCCGCCCACGGTCTCAAGTTCTATAACCGCGGCGTGAGCGGTAACAAGGTTCCCGACCTCGAGCAACGCTGGGCCGTCGATGTCCTGGACTTGAAGCCGGACGTCCTCAGTGTTCTGGTGGGCGTCAACGACTTCTGGCACAAGCTCACCCACGGTTACACCGGAACCGTACAGGAGTACGAGGACCAATACACGGCCCTGCTCACAGAGACGCATCGAGCGCTCCCGCAGGTGCGGCTGGTCGTCCTGGAGCCGTTCGTCCTGCGCTGCGGGGCCGTGGACGGGCGCTGGTTTCCGGAATTCGACGCTCGCCGGGCGGCGGCCGCGCGCGTGGCGCGGCAGGCCGGCGCGACCTTCGTTCCACTTCAGGCCGTGTTCGACGACCGGTCACGCAGCGCGGCGCCGGAGTACTGGGCGGCCGACGGCGTCCACCCCACGCCGGCGGGACACGCCGTGATTGCCGAGCTGTGGCGCCGCGCCGTAGACCTCTAGCCGCCGCGGTGCGGAGTGAGCGCCAGACCGCGACCGGCGCCACCGCTCGGCGCCGGTCGCCCGGCGGGGCTCCGGCCGCCGTCGGCATCCGGGTGAAATCGGGCTGGGCCACTGCGGTCCTCGTCCTCGGGTCCACGGCGGCGCGGCGTGTGGCGGACCGGCGCGTCATCGAGCTCTGCGACCGCGCCGTGCCCGAATCCCGCCAGCCGTACCATGCCGTGCTGGGAGCGTCGGCGGGACAAGGGGCGAGGGTGGAACACCGCCTGGTGAGGATCGTGCAAGACAGCACGAGACGATCGATCAACACCCTCCTCAAAGATTACCGCAAGCGCGGTCATGCGCTTCGCGCGGTCGCCCTCGTTGTCGGGAGCGTGATCGATCCCTCGACCATCGGCAACGACCACATCCGCGCGCACGCTCTCGAGGGAAGGTTGTTCAGGACGGCGCTCGAGCGGGCCGTGCGGTCGTTCAGGCTCCCGTGCTCCGTTCTGGTGGAGCGCGACGCGTACGCCAAGGCGGCGACGGTCCTCGGTCGGCCCGCAGGCGCGCTGAAACGCGCGGTGACCGAGCTGGGCCGGGCGCTGGCCGGCCCCTGGCGCGCAGACGAGAAGACTGCGACCCTGGCGGCATGGATGGCGCTCCACAACCGGTGAAGCAGTAAATTGGGTCATGCTCTTCGTCCTCGACAACTACGACTCCTTCACGTACAACCTCGTCCAGTACTTCGGTGAGCTTGGCGCGGAGCCCGTCGTCTACCGCAACGATTCCCTCTCGGTGGAGGACGTGCTCGCCCTCAAGCCAACGGCGGCGGTCTTGTCGCCCGGTCCGGGCGCGCCGGCCCAGGCCGGGATTCTGGTCCCCCTCGTCAGGGCTCTGGCCGGTCGGGCTCCAGTCCTGGGCGTCTGTCTCGGCCACCAGGCGATCGGCGAGGCATTTGGAGGAAAAGTCGTGCCCGCCGACCGGCTGATGCATGGCAAGACATGTCCCGTGATCCACGAGGAGGACGAGTTGTTCGAGGGGATCCCGAGCCCCGTCACCGCGATGCGCTATCACTCGCTGGTGGTGGAGCCCGGGTCGCTCCCCAGGGAGCTGGTGATCACGGCGTGGAGCGCCGACCGATCCAGGGACGCCGAAATCATGGCCATGAAGCACCGCACCCACCCGATCTATGGGGTCCAATTCCACCCCGAATCAATCGGGACCGAGCACGGCAAGCGCTTGCTAGAGAACTTCTTACGCGTGGCGAGCGCCATGGCCTAGACGCCGCGGCACGAGTCTTGTATCTTTTTCCGTGCCCGTCCTCGGCGTGATTCCGGCGCGGCTCGACTCGAGCCGCCTCCCTCGCAAGCCCCTCCTGCCTCTGGCAGGTGAGCCCCTCATCCTCTGGGTCGTCCGGCGCGTCGCCGCGGCTTCGGTATGTGATCGTCTGGTCGTTGCGACCGACGCGCGTGAGATCGCGGCAGTCGTGGAGCAGGCGGGATACGAGGCGGTGCTCACCTCCCGGGAGCACGGCTCGGGCACGGAGCGCGTGGCAGAAGTCATTGCTGATAAAGCATTTGAAGACTTCAACCTCATTCTCAACGTGCAGGGTGATGAGCCCCTCGTGCCGCTCGCGGCGCTACGCGGAGCGGTGGGGCGCGTCGAGGGAGGGGATCCCATCGGCACCGCTGCGGGAAGGCTCGAAGCCGCCCTCGCGGCCGATCCCAACCGTGTCAAGGTGGTCGTGGACGCCCGAAGCCGTGCCGTCTACTTCTCACGCGCGCCGATCCCATTCGACCGAGACGGCAGGGGCGAGGTGGTCTATCGCCAGCACGTCGGCGTGTACGCTTACACGCGCGAGGCGTTGGAGCGGTGGGTGCGCCTGCCTGAGGTGCCCGAGGAGCGCTCGGAGCGCCTGGAGCAGCTGCGGCCGCTCTTACACGGGATCCCGATCGGCGTGGCGCTGTTCGATGCGCCGACGGCCCCGGGGATCGACACCGCCGAGGACCTGCGCTACGCGGAGGTGCAGTTGAGCCGTCGGCTGAAGGGAGTGAGCCCGTGAGTTCGACGAAGTACGTCTTCGTGACCGGTGGCGTGGTCTCCTCGCTCGGAAAGGGCATCGCGGCCGCCTCACTCGGCCGCCTGCTGGTGGAGCGCGGCCTGCGAGTGACGATCCAGAAGTTCGACCCGTATATCAACGTCGATCCCGGCACCATGTCGCCGTTCCAGCACGGCGAGGTGTACGTGACCGACGACGGCGCCGAGACGGACCTCGACCTGGGCCACTACGAGCGGTTCATCGACCGGTCGCTGTCGCAGGTCAACAACGTCACCACGGGACGGATCTACCTGTCGGTCGTCACGAAGGAGCGGCGTGGCGAGTACCTCGGCTCGACCGTTCAGGTGATCCCGCACATCACCGACGAGATCAAGGCGGCGATTCGGCGGCTCGCGCCGGACCACGACGTCGTGATCACGGAAATCGGCGGCACGGTGGGCGACATCGAGTCGCTGCCGTTCCTCGAAGCGATCCGGCAGTTCCGCCAGGAAGTGGGCCGCGACAACACACTGTTCATCCATCTGACCCTCGTCCCCTTCATCGCCGCCACCGCCGAGCTCAAGACCAAGCCCACCCAGCATTCCGTCCGCGAGCTGATGCAGATCGGAATCCAGCCGGATGTCCTGATCTGCCGCACGGAGCGCCCGCTGTCCGAGGACTTGAAGCGCAAGATCGCGCAGTTTTGCAACGTGGACTTCGGCTGCGTCGTGGAGAGCCCGGACGTCGTGTCGATCTACGAGATCCCGGTCAAGCTGCACGAGCAGGGGCTCGACAAAGAGGTGTGCCGGCGGCTGCACCTCGAGACCAAAGAGCCCGATCTCCGCGCGTGGGCGCAGATGGTGGAGAAAATCCTCAATCCGCCCGAGCGGGTGCGGATCGCCGTGGTCGGCAAATACACCGAGCTCGCGGACAGCTACAAGAGCATCCACGAGGCCCTGGTGCACGGCGGCATCGCGAACGACTGCGGCGTGCAGATCGACTGGATCACCTCCGACCGGTTCACCGACCAGGAGACCGCCGCCGAGCTGCTCGCGCCCTACCAGGGCCTGCTCGTGCCCGGCGGTTTCGGCGTGCGGGGGGTGGAGGGGATGCTCGAGGCGATCCGCTGGGCGCGCGAGCACAAGCTGCCGTTCTTCGGGATCTGCCTCGGGCTCCAGAGTGCGATCATCGAGTTCGCCCGCGACGTCGTGAGACTCCCCGACACGAACTCGAGCGAGTTCGCACCCGAGTGCGAGAACCCGGTGATCGCCCTCATGTCGTCGCAGCAGGGGATTCAGGAGATGGGCGGCACCATGCGGCTCGGCGCCTACCCGTGCAAGCTGCGGCCGGGCTCCCGCGTGGCCCAGATCTACGGCGCCCTGGAGGTGAGCGAGCGGCACCGGCATCGCTACGAGGTGTCGAACGCCTACCGCGACGTGCTGGCGGAGTACGGGATGCGCTGCTCGGGTCTCTCCCCCGACGGCTCGCTCGTGGAGATCGTCGAGCTGCCGGATCATCCGTGGTTCATCGGCTGCCAGTTCCACCCCGAGCTCAAGTCGCGGCCGACGCGGCCTCATCCGCTGTTCGCGGGGTTCGTGGGCGCCGCGCGCGCCCACCGGCGGGCGCGGGCCCCGAGCGAGGCGAGGCTCGAGACCCCGTCCGAGCTGGCGCGCTTCGGCGACTAGCATGGGGCAGCACTTCGGGGCCGCCCCGTTCCTGATCGCGGGGCCTTGCGTCGTCGAGTCCGACGAGTTGAACCTCCGGGTCGGGGAGGCCCTTGCCGACCTCGGGGCGAAACTGGGGATCCACGTCATCTACAAGGGCTCCTACGACAAGGCGAACCGGTCGCGGATGCGCGGGGCCCGAGGCCCGGGGCTGGAGCGCGGACTCGGCGCCCTCAGGAGGGTGCGCGAGGCAACCGGGCTCCCGATCCTGACGGACGTGCACGAGCCCGGACACGTGGCCGCCGCCGCCCAGGGCGCGGACGTGCTGCAGATCCCCGCCTTTCTGTGCCGTCAAACCGACCTGCTCGTCGCCGCCGGCCGCGCCGGCCGCGCGGTGAACATCAAGAAGGGCCAGTGGATGTCACCCGAAGGGATGATGGGGGCCGTGGAAAAGGTTCGCGCAGGCGGTGCGCCGGAGCTCGCGGTGACGGAGCGGGGCACGTTCTTCGGGTACGGCGACCTCGTCGTGGACATGCGCAGCTTCGCCCGCCTGCGGGCCGCGTGCGGCGCTGCGGTCGTCTACGACGCCACACATTCGGTCCAACAGCCGGGGCAGGGACCCGACGGCTCCAGCGGCGGCCTGCGCGAGTTCGTCCCGCCGCTGCTCTATGCCGCTGCAGCCGCCGGCGCGGACGGGTTCTTCCTCGAGACGCATCCGGACCCGGACCACGCCCCCTCGGACGGGCCGAACATGGTGCCGCTCGACCAGCTGCCGGGCATCGTGGGCGTGGCGCTCGAAATCTGGCAGCGGGCGCGGGAGGCGGTGCGTGCGTAGCGTGTGCGAGCAAGCCGTGGTTCACGGCGCGGTGCCCGTTCCTCGGGAGTCGCCCCAGACAACCGCCCCCCACCGCCCCTCGGGCGCTCCCTGCGGGACGGGCACCGCGCCGTTGGCCAAGGCGGCGCTCACAGCCCGCGCCCTCTCCGGGCCCCTCCAGCCGCACGCAGGGGGCAGGTCGATGGCGGCGTCCGGGGGGATGGGCGGGGTGGTGGTCCGGGGCGACCGCCGGAGACGTGCCCCCCGCGTGCGGCCAACCAGCTTTCAGAGCGCTGCATGATCGACCCCGACCTCGCCCGCCGCTTGAAGCTCGTCGGCTTCGACGTCGACGGCGTTCTGACCGACAACGGTATCTACCTGGGCCTCGTCGCCGATCACCCCGTCGAGCTCAAGCGCTTCCACATCCAGGACGGCCTGGGCATCCGGATGCTGCGGAGCGCCGGGCTCTCGGTGGTGTGGGTCAGCGGGCGCGAATCGGCGGCGACGGCCCTGCGCGCGCGCGAGCTGGCCGTGGACGAGCTGATCCAGGACCCAACCGCCCGAAAGGTTCCGGCGTTCGAGGCGGTGCTGGAGCGGCGCCGGCTCTCCTGGGAGGACTGCGCGTTCGTCGGGGACGACCTCGCCGACATCCCGGTGCTCCGGCGCGTGGCGCTTCCGATCGCGGTAGCGAATGCGGTGCCGGAGGTCCTGGCGGTCGCCGGGGTCGTGACCACCGTCCCGGGCGGCCAGGGCGCCGTGCGCGAGGTGGCGGAGCTGATTCTCAAAGCGCGGGGCGAGTGGGACACCCTCCTCTCGACGTATTTCGTGGAGCGCGGCGATGTCGTGCGCGGAGCCGAACGATCTCATTGAGCGCGGCCGGCGGGTGCTGGCGCTCGAAGCGAAGGCGATCGAGCAGGTCGCCGAGCGCTTGGGCCCGGCGTTCGCCGCGGCCGTGCGACTCCTCGCCGGGGCGAAGGGGCGGCTGATCGTCTCCGGTGTCGGGAAATCGGGTATCATCGCGCGCAAGATCGCGGCCACGCTCACGTCCACCGGCTCGCCCGCGTCATTCCTGCACCCGGTCGACTCGCTGCACGGCGATCTGGGCATCGTCGGCCGGGACGACGCCGCGATCCTGCTCTCGAAGAGCGGCCGCTCCGATGAGCTGTTCGGCCTCGTGAGCCAGCTGAAGCGCCTCGGCGTACCCATGATCGCGATCACCGGCGATGCCGAGTCCGCATTGGCGCGCCAGGCGGACGTGGTGCTCGACTCGGGCGTCGCGGAAGAGGCATGCCCCGAGACGCTCGCCCCGACCGCCAGCACGGCCGCCGCCCTCGCCCTGGGCGACGCCCTCGCCGTCGCGCTGCTCGAGGAGAAGGGGTTCCGCCGCGAGGACTTCGCCGCGCTGCACCCGGGAGGCGCGCTGGGCCGCAACCTGCTGCTGCGCGTCGGCGACGTGATGCTCACGCAGGACCTGCCGACCCTCCTCCCGGACTGCCCCATGCGTCAGTGCGTCATGCTGCTGGCGCAGAAGCGAGGCACGGCCGCGGTGGTGGATCAGGCGGGGAGCCTCGTTGGCGTGGTGACGGCGGGCGACCTCACCCGCCTGATGGAGCGGACGGACGATTTCCTGGACATCCCGGTGCACGCGGTGATGACGAGGACGCCCAAGACGACGACGCCGGGCGAACTGGCCGGCGCTGCGGTGCGGCTCATGGAGCAGCACGGCATCATGGCGCTTCCGGTGCTGGACGGCGGGCGCAGGGTGGTGGGGATAGTTCACCTGCACGACCTGATGCGCGCGGGGGCGCCATGAGCCCGACAACGCGTCACGCGCCATCGTGCCGCATCGCGATGTGCTGCGCCGTCATGGCGGGGGCGGCGGGAGTGGCGGGGGCGGCGTGCGAGGGCGGCATCAAGCCCACGGCCACGATCAGCGCGCCCGACTCGGCCGACCAGGTGCTGATCACCATGTCGCACGAGGTGACCGATTCGGGAGTCCGGCGGGCCAAGGTCCGCGCCGACACCGCCTACTTCTATTCGCCCAGCCAGACCGCCGAGCTGCGCCACGTCCACATCACCTTCTACGATCCGGCCGGCGTCGAGACCTCGACCCTTACGGCCCACGAGGGTACCTATCACTGGCGCACCGGCGACATGGAGGGACGAGGCGACGTGGTGGTGGTGCGGACGGACGGCGCTACCCTGCGCACCGACGTGCTACGTTACAGTCAGGCGAAGAGCCAGGTCAGCTCGGACAAACCCTTCGTGTTCGACGAGCCGAACCGGCACATCGAGGGTGAAGGCTTCACGTCGGACCCGGGTTTCAAGGTCGTGACCGCCATCAAACCGAAGGGGACGGGCGGCCATTTCACGCTGCCGAACCAATGATTGCCGCCGCGATGCTCCTCGCCCTGATGCAGCAGCCGGCCCCGTCCGATACCGCGGGCGGGCGGCCCTGCGTCGTGGAGATCGATTCGGTCGGCGGCCGCGGTCAACAGGTCGAGGTGAGAAAGGGCGAAAGCAATTTCTTCGCGGGCGGGGGCGTCCTGGCGCATTGCCGAGGGACGGGAAGCACGCTGTCCGCCGACAGCGTGGCCTGGTTCGCCGGGGTGGGCCGATTCGACATGATCGGGCAGCGCAGTCCGGTACACATCCGTGACACCGCGATCGCCCTCGACGCTACCACGGCCTCGTACTTCCTCCACCAGGACCGGCTCGAGGCGCACAGGAACGTGGTGGCGGTGAACCACAACACGGGGTCGGTGCTGCGGGGCCCGAATCTCACCTACTACCGCGCGGTGAAAGGCGTGCGCGACACGTTCGAGATGTACGCGTCGAGCCGGCCCAAGATAGAGTACCGCTCGCGCCCCGACTCGGGCGAGCCGTACGTGATCGTCACCGACCGCGTGCGCTTCAGAGGCAACGATCAGATGTGGGGCGGCGGTAGCGCGACCATCGACCGCTCGGACATTACGGCGCGCGGCGACTCGATGCAGCTCGACCAGCGTGCCGGCTTCGGGGTCCTCGTCGGCCACCCGGCCGTCGAAGGCAAGGGGGCGCGCCCCTACACGCTCACCGGCACCCGCATCGAGCTGGGCTTCAAGGGCCGCGAGGTCCGCGGCGTGAAGGCCCTGGGGAACGGGGTCGCCACCGGCTCGGATTGGCGCCTCACCGCCGACACGATCGATCTGCTGCTCGATCAGCGGAAGCTGCAGCAGGCGTTTGCCTGGGGAAGGAAAGATTCGACGTCGCGCGCCAACGCGGTGTCGGTGCGGTTCACCATCGATGCCGATTCCCTGGCGCTCGACACCCCGAACGAGGTCCTCACCGAGGCCCGCGCGTTCGGGAAGGCCTTGTCGCGCTCGAAGCGTGATTCCACCCCCAATGCCGACGTGGACTGGATCGCCGGCGACTCGCTCACCGCGCGCTGGATCCAGGTGCCGGATTCTGGTCCCGGAGATCGCGGGAGCAGTGAGAGCACTGGGACTCGGGCGGGCAAGGGGAGTGGTCCGCACGGAGGGGCGAGTGGGGGCAGAACGAAGAGCAAGCTGCACCAGCTCATCGCGTGGGGCTCGGCCCGCTCCTTCACCCATCTCTATAACGAGAAGGACTCGACCGCCGGTCCGTCACTCGATTACTCGCGCGGCGACAAGATCGACATCGCGCTCTCGGGCGACAAGATCGACCGCGTGATCGTGAGCGGACGCGCCGATGGGGTGCACCTCGAACCGAAGCCGCCGGCGCCGGCGGACACCACCAAGAAGCCGGACACGCGATGAGCACGCCTCCCATCCCGCCGGACCACCTCCTGGCCCCCGTGCCGCCGTCCCCGGAGACGCCGCTGCGCCTCTCCGACCTCTTCGCCGCGCGGGACTCCTCGCTCGCGCTCGCGGCGGCGGCCCTGGCCCGCATCGCGGACGGGCAGGGCCACGCCAGGTTCGGCGACCTCGCCGTGGCCTACCGGGAGGAGTTCCTGAAGCTGCGCGCCCACGCCCAGGGCGCGAGCCTCCCCGAGCTCGGCAGCCTGTCGGTGGAAGAGTTCCGGGCGAGCCTGAGGACATCGGTGCTGCCGCGACTGGCGCTGCTCCAGGTCGTGACCTACCCGCTCGGCATGCTGGACGAGGACGCCCCCGTCACCTTCACGCGCGAGGCCTGGGAGGAGCTGCGGGCCGATCCAGCCGCCGCCGACCGGCTGCTCGAGGCCGCCGAGCGGGCCCTGGCGCGGGCCGAACCGACGAGCGCGGTGCAACCCAGGGTGGCCGGGGCCAGTCTCCTCGAAGCGCGCGGGCTGGTGAAGGTTTACAAGGGACGCCGCGTGGTGAACGATGTGAGCACGCGGCTCGAGCAGGGTGAGATCGTGGGCCTGCTCGGCCCGAACGGGGCCGGGAAGACGACCACATTCTACATGATCACCGGCTTGATCCGCCCCGACGGCGGCCGGATTCTGCTCGACGGACGCGACGTGACCGAGCAACCGATGTACCGGCGCGCCCGGATGGGGATCGGGTACCTCGCGCAGGAGCCGTCGGTGTTCCGGAAGCTCACGGTCGAGGAGAACCTCCGGGCGATCCTCGAGACGCTGCGACTGGATGAGCGCGAGCGGGCCGCGCGGCTGGAGACGCTGCTCGACGAGCTCGACATCAAGCATCTGCGCCGTCAGAAGGGCTATCAGCTCTCGGGCGGCGAGCGCCGGCGGCTCGAGATCACCCGTGCCCTCGTGACGGAGCCCAAGTTCATGCTGCTCGACGAGCCGTTCGCGGGCGTCGACCCCATCGCCGTCCACGACATCCAGACGATCGTCGCGGGCCTGCGCCACCGCGGGATCGGTGTGCTGATCACGGACCACAACGTGGAACAGACGCTCGACATCGTAGATCGCGCCTACATCATGTTCGAAGGCAAGGTGCAGGTCTCGGGCACCGTGCGCGAGCTGGTATTCGACGATCGCGTGGCGAATCTCTATCTCGGTCCCACCCTGACCGCGCGCCTGCGGGCGCGCCTGACCCAAGCCGCATGAAGACAGGCCTGCACCAACAGACGTCGCTCCGCCAGGACCTGCGGATCAATCCACGCCTCTACCAGGCGATGGATCTCCTCTACATGCCGCTGCTCGACCTGCAGCAGCACCTGAAGCAAGAGCTGCTCGGCAATCCGTTCCTCGAGCTGGTGGAGCCGGACGAGGAGTCCGAGGTCTCGCTCTCCGAGGACGGGGGGGAGCAGGAGCAGAAGGAGAAAGAGAAAGAGGACGAGCCCAATTGGGAGGACATCCTGCTCGACGACGGCACCGACAGCGGTGTGCCGCCGCGCGACATGAGCGAGGCCAAGGAGTACACCGAGCCGGTCTCGGTCGAGACGAAGGGCCTTTCCGAGTACCTGCGCGAGCAGATGCAGATGCTCGATCTCACGCCGCGCCAGCGGCTCCTCGCCGAGGAGTTCATCGGCAACATCGCCGAGGACGGCTACCTCGGAGCGTCCCTCGAAGAGATCGTCGCCGGCGCGAACAACCTGCTCCAGCAGTACGCGGACCAATCCGAGGACGAGAAGGCGGTCGAGCCGTACACCCTGGCCGACGCCGAAGCGATGCTCCGCATCATCCAGAAGTTCGACCCGCCCGGCGTGGCGTCGCGCGACCTGCGGGAATGCCTGTTGCTCCAGCTCGAGGCGCGCAACGAGACCGGGACGCTCGCCTACCGCCTGGTCAAGGAGGCGTTCGAGGATCTCAAGGCGCACCGCTGGAGCGACCTGGGCAAACGCTTCGGGCTCGACGCCGCCGAGGTGCAGAAGGTCGCCGACGAGCTCGCGAAGCTCGACCCCAAGCCGGGGCTCCAGCACTCCCCGGCGAACGACGCCTACATCATCCCGGACCTCGTGGTCGAGAAGATCGACGGTCAGTACCACGTCTTTCTGAACGACGCCGGCCTGCCGCGGCTCCGGATTTCCAGGACCTACCAGGAGATCGCGCGCGACAAGAAGAAGTTCCAGGGCGAGAGCAAGGACTTCATTAACCAGCGCATGAACAGCGCGCACTGGATGATCCAGGCGATCGAGCAGCGCCGCCAGACGATGCTGAAGGTGATGAACTTCATCGTGGACCGGCAGCGCGACTTCTTCGAGAAGGGGGTCGAGTATCTGAAGCCGCTCACGCTGCGCGAGGTGGCGGACGTCATCAACATGCACGAGAGCACCGTGAGCCGGGTGACGAACGAGAAATTCGTGCAGACGCCGCGGGGCCTCCTGCCGCTCAAGTTCTTCTTCTCGAGCGGCCTGTCCACCACGACGGGCGAGGACGCGAGCGCCCGCTCCATCAAGGCCCAGATTCAGAAGATGGTGGACGGCGAGGATTCGAAGAACCCGCTCACCGATCAGCAGATCGTCGAGATGTTCGCCCAGCGCGGGGTCAGGATCGCCCGCCGCACGGTCGCCAAGTACCGCGACCAGCTGGGCGTCCTCCCGGCCCGCATGCGCAAGCGCCTATGAGCCTCGCCACCGGGGCCGTCGCGCCCGAGGTGAGCGTGCTCGTTCCCGCCAAAGACGAAGCCGAAAACCTTCCCGAGCTGGTCCGCCAGGCGCGCGAAGCGCTCCTGCCGCTCCCCTACGCCTGCGAGCTCGTCGTCGTGAACGACGGCAGCCTCGACGGCACCGCCGAGGTGCTCCGGGACTTGAGCGCGCGCTACCCGTTCGTCCGGGTCGTCTCGCACCGCACGCAGCGCGGTATCGCGGACGCCCTCCGCTCGGCGGCCGAGGTGGCGCGCGGCGACGTATTCGTGTTCTTCCCGGCGGACTTGCAGTACCTCCCGGCCGACATCCCCGGGCTCGTCGCGCCGATCTTCGCCGGCGAGGCGGACCTCGTGACGGGGGCCAAGCAGGGACATTACGACCGGCGCTTCGTCTCCGCCGTGTACAACCGGCTGTGCCGCTGGCTGTTCGGCATCCGGGTCACCGATCTCAACTCGGTGAAGGCCTACCGGCGCGAGGTGGTGGACGCGGTACCGGCGCGGCCCGACTGGCATCGGTTCATGGTCGTCATCGCGGCCGCGCAGGGATTTCGCGTCGCCGAGTACCCCGTACCGCTGTACCCGCGCACCGCGGGGAAATCGAAATTCGGGATCGGGCGCATCCCGGTGGGGGTGCTGGACCTCCTGTCCGTGTGGTTCCAGCTGCGCTTCGGCCGAAAGCCGATGCTGTTCTTCGGGCTGCCGGGCGCCGTGCTGATTCTCCTGGGCATCGCGGTCGGTGTGTATGCCTTCATCGAGCGCTTCGCGTTCCAACATGGCAATCGGGCGTTCCTCTACCTCGTCATCCTCCTCGTCATCGGAGGACTGGCGCTATTTGTCGTCGGGTTCCTGGGAGAGATGATAGCGACGCTCCGGGAAGAGCTGCGGACCCTCGAGCGCGAGCTAGAGCAGCTGCGCCGGCGGCCGGGGCCTGCGACTGATCGGTGAGACAAGCGACCCATTCCCGGACGGGGCCTTCGGTTTTGTAGGGCGGCTATTACATTCTCTCCACGTCACTTATGGCAGCGAAGATCGCCCCCGCCTCCCGCGAGCTCACCGCGTTCTACACCGCCCGCACCGCCTGGCGCTCGCCGGGCGAGGAGCGCATGCGGTTCCGCAAGGCGGCCCGGCTCGCCCGTGTCCCCGCCGGCGCCGCCGTGCTGGACATCGGGGCCCGCGACGGCGGGTTGCGCGGCTTCCTGCCCCCGGGGGTGAAGTACCAGGGGATCGACATCGCTCCCGAGTTCGCGGGCCCGGACGTGCTGATCCGGGATATCTCGAACGGGATCCCGTTTCCGGATGGCGCATACGATTTCGTGTTCTGCATCGAGGTGCTCGAGCACGTCCCCAACCCCTACGGCACCCTCGGCGAGATCCATCGGGTCTTGAAGCCCGGCGGCGTGCTGCTCCTCTCGGTGCCGAACCCGTACCACTTCAAAGAGATCATCTGGAACGTGCTCCGGATCCCCGACCGTCAAGGCCACATCTACGGCTGGACCCGTCAGACCATGACGAAGCTGGGCGAGATGAACGGCTTCCGCCTCGAGCGCACGGGCGGGACCTATCTGCACCCGCCGATCCCAATGTGGGCCCTGCTCGCGCGCTCCATCGTCTATCGGTTCGTGAAGACTTGAACGTCGCGTGCGTGACGCACGCCTATCCCCGCTGGGACGGCGATGTCGCCGGCGCCTTCATCGAGCGGTTGGTGCTGGCGCTCGTGCATCGGGGACACGCCGTGCACGTCGTCGCGCCGGCGGATGAGGGGAGGGGAGGGAAGGAGGTCCGCCACCAGGTGCCCGTCACACGCGTCCGCTATGCGCCTGCGCGCTGGGAAACGCTCGCGTACCGCGGGAAAATGGTGGCCGCCGCCGGGACCCCTTGGGGACTGTCGGCGGCCGCGTCGCTGGTCGTGCGCCAGGCGCGCGCCATCGCCCGGATCTCGAGCGCTGGGGACGGGGACTTCGACCTGGTGCACGCGCACTGGTGGGCTCCGGGAGGCATCAGCGCGTGGCTGGCGCGCCGCCGCTACATCGTCACCCTGCACGGCACCGATGTGGCGCTGCTGGAGCGCTCCG
>DATDFP010000155.1:0-3960 GCA_036522535.1 Gemmatimonadales bacterium | reverse complement strand
AATCCGAGTACCGCCATACCACGGGCCGGCTCGCTGGGGCCTGGGGTGAGGCGCCTCTCCTTCTGGAGAAAGACTTCTCGCCGACCTTGGCGGGAGACCGCCTGGCGGAAGACCGCGCCCAGATCCTACGCTGGCTCTCGGAAGTGCCCGAGCGGATTCGCGCCGCCGCACCCTTTGCCGTGCGGCTCGCGCTCAAGTTGATGAACGCGCGGTTCGATGACGACTTTCAGCTGGAGATGATGCGGGCCGCTCGGGGAGCCGATGCGCTCGTGTGCTTCAACCGCCTGTTCGACGAACAACGCGGTGTGGCATACGGGGGTTGGGACTTGAGCGACAGGAACCTCCGAGTGCTAGACCTTTACCGCCCCCTACCGCCCCTTACCGCCTCCTACCGCCCCTTCACCGGCACCGGCAACATCTGCTCCGGGCGCATGATCATCGAGTACGCGCGGCGCGGCTGCGAGAGCGTCCAGCTCCATACGTTCTTTCAGCTCCCGCTCTCCGAGTACCCGGCCACGCACGGTTCGCGCTCGCAACGGGCGTTGCACGCGCTCGTGTTTCACCCGCAGGACGGCCTGGTGGCGGGGCTGCTCGAGCTCGAGGCGCTGGGCCGGCTCGAGCGGCGGGGCGGGGAGTTGCATTTCCTCGATCTCGCGCGGGATGCGCATCGCCCGGGCTGAGCTGTACGAGCTCACGCTCCCCTTCGTCCAGCCGTTCATCATTTCGGGCGGCCGCGTCGGCGCGCGCAATTCCATCATCGTCGTGCTGTACGACGGCGAGGGCCACGTTGGCTACGGCGAATCGCCCCCGTTCGAGCTGCCGTTCTACTCCGAGGAGACCCTGGCGAGCGCCCGCGACCTGATTCAGCGCGTCCTGGTCCCGCGGATCCTGGGGCGCGAGTTCGACTCCCCCGAGGCGGTGGACGCCGCCCTGCGCGACGCCATCCGCGGCAATGCGTTCGCGCGCGCCGGGGTAGAGACCGCTGCCTGGGATCTCGACGCTCACCGTCGCGGCGTCGGGCTCCCACAGCTCCTCGCCACGCGCCTCGACGTGGAGCCGGCGGCCAGCGTTGCATGCGGCGTGGCCCTCGGGATCCCGGAAGACCGGAAGCCGGGCACACTCGCCCACCGCGTCTCCGCGGCGCTCGAGCAGGGGTATCGGCGCGTGAAGATCAAGGTGATGCCGGGTTGGGACGAAGTCGCCGTGCAGGCGGCCCGGCAGGGGATGGCGCAGGCCGACGTCCCTCTCACCGTGGACGCCAACGGCGCCTACGCCTGGCCCGAGCACGAGCACGCGCTGCGCGCCCTCGACGACGCCGGCCTGCTCTACATCGAGCAGCCCCTCGACCCGGACGAGCTCGTCGGTCATGTGCGGCTCACCCAGACGCTGAAGACGCCGGTCTGCCTCGATGAGACACTGCGCAGCGCGGGGCTGGCGCGGCAGGTGGTCGCGCTGGACGGTCCCAGGATCTGGAACATCAAGGTGCACCGCGTCGGTGGCCTGGCCGAGGTGTGCCGTGTCTACCGGATCGCCACGTCATCCGGAGTCAAGCTCTGGGCCGGAACCATGCCCGAGTCGGGGATCGGCTCCCAGGCGGCGCTCGCCGTCGCGAGTTTGCCGCTGTGCGCCTATCCCTCGGATCTGGAGCCCAGCTCCCGCTGGTACGGTCGCAACGTCGACGTCATCAAGCTGACGATGAGTAAGGACGGCCGCATGGCGGTGCCGGGCGTAGCGATCGCTCGCCTCCTGGATGTGGGCCGGTTCAGGGCGGCGGCGAGCCCGGTTCGCGCTGGACTTGAGCATCCGGCTTGACGGGGAATGCACCGCGTGCAGAATCCCCGGGCCGACACGTCGACCGTTCGCGGGCTGGGAGCCCGCCCTTAGAGGGCGGGGAAGCACGGTCACAACCCCGGAGAGCTCAAGCATGCATGTCCTGCGTCGTTTCTTGTTGCTCGCGACCCTCTTTCCTCACACCGGCGCCACCCAGCAGTACGACCCGGCTCTGTACGCCGCCCTCCGCTGGCGGCTGATCGGGCCGTTTCGGGGCGGCCGCACCGTGGCAGCCGCCGGGGTGCCGGGTCAACCAAGCGTGTTCTACGTCGGCGTGAACGACGGCGGCGTGTGGAAGACGACCGATTACGGGCGAACGTGGGTCCCGATCTTCGACAATCAGCCGACCGGCTCGATCGGCGCCCTGGCCGTCGCGCCGTCCGACCCGAAAGTCCTCTACGTCGGCACCGGTGAGGGACTGCAGCGCCCGGACCTATCGGTGGGCGACGGGATCTACCGGTCGAGCGACGGCGGGAGCACCTGGCGGCACCTGGGGCTGGCCGACGGGCAGCAGATTCCCGCCATCCTGATCGATCCGCACGACCCGAACCGCGTTTTCGTGGCCGTGCTCGGGCATCCGTACGGTCCGAACCAGGAGCGCGGCGTGTTCCGCTCGACCGACGGCGGCGCAACGTGGCAGAAGGTGCTCTACAAGGACGAGAATGCCGGCGGCGTGGACGTCGTGTTCGACCCGGCGAATCCACAGACCGTATTCGCCGTGCTGTGGGCCGCGCGTCAGGCGCCCTGGGAGATCGGCAGCTCGTGGACCCTGTCCGCCGGCAACGGCCTGTACAAGTCCACGGACGGCGGCGCCACGTGGCGGGCTGTCACAGCGGGCCTGCCCGGCGCTCAGGACGGGCTCGGCCGGATCGGTCTCGGCGTTTCGCCGAGCGAGCCGGCCCGGATGTACGCGGTGCTGGGGGCGGCGAAAGGCGGTGGACTGTATCGGTCGGACGACGGCGGGGAGCGCTGGCGGCTCGTCAACGCCGACCCGCGCCTGTGGGGCCGCGACGGGGACTTCAACGAGGTGAAGGTGGATCCGAAGAACGCCGACGTCGTGTACGTCGCCAACGTGGTGACCTGGAAGTCCACGGACGGCGGCAGGACGTTCGCCGGCTGGCGCGGCGCCCCGGGCGGCGACGACTACCATCGGCTGTGGATCAACCCCGACGACCCCAGGATCATCCTGCTCGCCGGCGACCAGGGCGCCGTCGTCACGGTGAACGGCGGTGAGACGTGGAGCTCCTGGTACAACCAACCCACGGCGCAGTTCTATCACGTCAGCACCGACAACGGCTTCCCCTACCGGGTGTACGGCGGCCAGCAGGAGAGCGGGTCGGCGGGCATCGCGAGTCGGGGCAACGACGGGCAGATCACGTTCCGCGAGTGGCACCCGGTCGGCGCCGAGGAGTACGGCTACGTCGCGCCCGACCCCCTGCACCCGAACATCGTCTACGGGGGCAAGATAGCGCGCTTCGACTGGAGCACAGGCGAGGTGCAGGACGTATCACCCGAGCCCGTACGGGCGGGGAAGTACCGCTGGGTCCGGACCATGCCGCTCCTGTTCTCGCCGCTGGACCCGCATGTCCTGTATCTCGGCGCGAACGTGCTGTTCCGGACGGTGAACGGCGGCCGGACCTGGCAGACGATCAGCCCCGATCTCACGCGCCCGGCGTACGATGTGCCCGCGAACCTGGGGCCGTTCGCGCCGCTCGACCCCGAAGCGGGCAGGCACCGGGGCGTGATTTACACGATCGCGCCGTCGTTCCTGCGGCAGAACCTCATCTGGGCCGGCACCGACGACGGCTTGATCCACGTTACGCACGACGGCGGCAGGACGTGGCGCGACGTGACGCCGCCCGCGCTCACGCCCTGGAGCAAGGTCTCGCTGATGGAGGCTTCCCACTTCGACACGCTCGAGGCGTTTGCAGCGGTGAACCGCTTCCGGCTCGACGACCTGCACCCGCACATCTACCGCACCAGGGACGGCGGCAAGACGTGGACGGAAAGGGTCGAGGGCATCCCCGAGAACGAGGTGGTCAACGCGGTGCGCGAGGACCCGGCTCGACGCTCACTCCTCTTCGCCGGGACGGAGCGGGGCGTCCACGTGTCGTTCGACGACGGCGACCA
>DATDFP010000154.1:0-19171 GCA_036522535.1 Gemmatimonadales bacterium | reverse complement strand
CTCGGCGGCGTGGCGCCGGTGCTCGGCGCGATCGCCCCGTGGGCGGCCGTACCGGTGATCGCGGCGTGGGCGGCGGCGCTCGGGGTGGCGCGCCGCCACCGCTACGACAACGAGCGTCTCCAGGTCGGCCTCGAGCAGGTGCTCGACGCCCTGGAGCGCGGGGACTTGAGAGCGGAGCAGCTCGCCTCCCGGGCCCGACCGAGCGCCCTCGGGCGCATCGCCGACGAGATTCGCAAGACGTTCGAGATCATCTGAGCGAGACATGACCGACAACGGACGGGTGGGGGTGCTCGGGTGCGGCCTGATGGGAAGCGGCATCGCCCAGGTGGCCGCCGCGGCGGGCTACGAGACCATAGTGCGAGACGTGTCGCAGGAGATTTGGGAGCGAGCCCGGGGCGGGATCGAGAAGTCGCTCGCCAAGCTCGTCGAGAAAGGGAAGCTTGCCGCGGCGGACCGCGACGCCGCCCTGAAACGCCTCGCGTTCACGACCACCACGGGCGACCTCAAGGACTGCGACATCATCCTCGAGGCGGTCACCGAGGATCTCGCGCTCAAGAACGCGCTCTGGAGCGAGCTGGACCGCCTGTGCGGACCGCGCACGATCTTCGCCTCCAATACCTCGAGCCTCACGATCGCGGCCATGGCCGCCGCGACCAGACGGGCCGACCGCGTCATCGGTCTGCACTTCTTCAACCCTGTGCCCCTCATGCAGCTCGTCGAGGTCGTGCGAACGGTCACGACCTCCGAGGAGACCTTCCATCGCGGCTTCGCCTTCGCGAAGTCCCTTGGCAAGGAGCCGGTCGCCGCGAAGGACAGCTCCGGCTTCATCGTGAATCTGCTGCTCGTCCCCTACTTGCTCGACGCCATCCGGGCGGTGGAGCGCGGCGTAGGAAGCGTGCCGGACATCGATAAGGCGATGCAGCTCGGATGCGGCCACCCGATGGGCCCGCTGACGCTGCTCGACTTCGTGGGGCTCGACACCACCTACCGGATCGCCGAGATCATGTTCACCGAGTACCGCGAGACCCGCTACGCGCCGCCCCCGTTGCTCAGGCGCATGGTGCTCGCTGGGATGACCGGCCGGAAAGGCGGCAAGGGGTTCTACGACTATTCGGCCAATCCGCCCAGGGTCGCGGACTTGGGCCTCTGACGCCATAGATCCCACGTTCCCCGTCCCACGTCATACGTCATACGTCCCGCGCCCAAAGATCTGAATGCTCGGCTACGACTGGCCCCGCCTGCACGCGGTCCTGAACGACCTCCCCGCAGCCCTGCTGGTCGTCACGGTGCTGTTCGACATCGCCGCGTGGCTCACGAAGCGCGAATCGCTCCGGGCGGCGGCGGCCTGGACGCTGTGGGCGGGCGTCCTTGGGGGGTGGGCCGCCGTGGTCGCCGGCCTGGAGGCGGAAGACGTGATCGAGCACGGTGAGGCGATCCATGAATTGATGGAGACCCACGAGACGCTCGCCCTCGTCACCATGGGCGTCTTCAGCGCGGTGCTCGTCTACAAGCTGATCCGCCGCGCTCGGCTGAGCGACGTCGAGAAGGCTGGGCTGCGCTTGCTGAGCGTGGCGGGGCTCGTGGGGATCATCTGGACGGCGCGGATCGGCGGGAAGCTGATGTTCGACCACGCGGCCGGCATCCCGGCGGCTACGATGCGCGCCGAGATGGAGAACCGCGCGGCCGGGCACCATCACCCCGGAGCGGCAGAGGGCCACGAGGACGGCGAAGAGCACGAACACGCCCACCCGGCAGACACCACGCACCGCGGAGGCCACAAACACCCGCCCGGCACGCCGCCGGATGAGCACTGACGTTGGAAGAATCGTTGTACGATGCTAAGACGTTACGTTGTAAGAGATGACATCACCGATGATCGAATCGACGCACTTACAACGTAGCGTCCTAGCGTCCTATAACCGTTTTTTCCGCGTCGTAGCGTCGGGGCTGCTCGCCGCCTCCCTTACCTCCTGCACCCCGGTCACCACGCGGCCCGACTTCTTCCCGTATCCCGAAGCGCCAACCTTGATCCTCGACGCGCGTCCTGAGCGGGTGACTCGCGAGCTCGTCACGCTCGTGCCGGAAGAGAGCCTGCGTGTCGAGCGAGTGAACCTCCGGGACGCGTATCTCGAGACGGCCTGGTACGATGCAAGGACCGGCCGCTCTTTCGCCGGGGCACGCGACCTCCCCGACCTCCCCGCTGCGGTGAAGATCCGCTGTTGGGCCGACCCCTACGTGCCCGGGCAGACCCGGCTCACGGTCGAGGCGGTCTACCGCCCGCGCTACGACCCTTCCCTTCCGGAGCGCGACCTCGAGGTCATCGTGCCCAAAGACCACCCGGGCGGCGGAATCGCCGGGCGGCTCATCGAAAAGGTGAAGCAGCGGGTCGGCGTGCCCAAGGCGGCGCAGTAGGACGTCGCGGCCAGGCCGGCATTTACGCTCCCACCCAACTCCTCACCCACCGCTCCATCACGGAGAGGTCCAGCACGGCATCGCGGCACGGGCCGTTGGGAAGGCGCATCGTGAGGCCGAGTACCGGGAGCTTGCCGGCGACGTCGCAGAGGCCGGTCATCATGTCCCGCTCGCAGGCGACCGCCACGACGGCCCGCGGCCGGCGCTCCCGGATCACCCGGCGCGCCAGCTGCCCGCGCGTCGCCACGAACACGGGCACCTCGTAGCGTCCGGCGATGGCCAACACACCGTCGAGCGCCTGCTTGGAGAGACACCGTGGGATCAGCACCAACAGCTCTCCCTTGCCCACCGTGCGCTTGCGCCGCGCGCCAAGCTCGTTGTAGACGTCGATCGCGGCGTGCTCCACCCAATCTCGCCTCCCGAACGGCCGCGCGATGCGGGACGTGAGGCTCATCAGGCGCAGGTACGGCCCCCGCTCGAGCCACCGCTCCGGCAAGAGCAGGACACCGCCGTAGAAAGACGACAGCAGCAGACCGAACCAGAGCCACGCGATGACGGCCGCCGCCGCAACGCCGAGCGCCAGGACCGCAGGCAGCGCGGGAAGCACGGCCCGGAGCCGCGGGGCGAGGAGGAAGAGCAGGATTCCCGCCGCGCCCAAGGCGACGAGGAGCGCGAGCGTGGCAAACCGGAAGAAGAGACCGGGAGGCGCCGAGAAGTCGCCGTTTCGGGGCAGGGGCTTGCCGTCCCACTCATCCCACTCGTGCCCCAGGCGGCGATCGGTCTCGATGTGGATGAGCTGAGCGCGCGCCGCTTCGGTCGCCATAGCGGGTCGAAGCATCACCCGGGGCTCTTGCCGTGTCAAGCGGATACCACGCGTGGTAAGTTCCTCCTGATCCCGTGCCTCTCACCGGTTTCTCCGGTCTTTTGACCGATCCGCGCGTTCGCGCCGCGTATGCCGAGGGCGCCGGCATCTACCGCATCGTGCCGGCGGGCGTCGCCCTCCCCGAGACCGTCGAGGAGCTGCAGCACCTCGTCCGCTGGGCCGTGGACATGGGAACGCCGCTCGTCCCGCGCGGCGCCGGGAGCGGCATGCCGGGCGGCAACGTCGGTCCCGGAGTGATAGTGGACCTGAGCCGCGCGTTTCACCGGCTCGCCCCCGACTGGAGCCGTCGCACCGTCTGGGCCGGCGCCTCGGTGACCTGGGCGGACGTGAACGACGCCGCCCGCCCATTCGGGCTCAGGCTCCCACCGGATCCGTCCTCGGGGGCGTTCGCCACGTCGGGCGGGATGGTCGCGACCAACGCCGCAGGCCCCCGCTCCGTGCGGTACGGCAGCGTGCGGCGCTGGGTCGAGGCGGTTCAGATCGTGACCGCGGACGGCGACGCGCGCACGGTGAGCCGGGGCGGAGGGGCCGGCCCCTGGCACCTGAGACCCGAGACCCGACACCTCGTAACGCACCGCTTCCCCAAGACCCGCAAGAACTCGAGCGGGTACGCGCTCGATCGCTTCGCCGAGTCGGGTGACGAGCTCGACCTACTCATCGGTTCCGAGGGGACGCTCGCCCTCATCACCGCGGTCCAGTGGCGGCTCGCGCCTCTTCCTCTCCACGTCGCCGGAGCGGCCCTGGGGTTCACGAGTCTCGAAGCCGTGGGCGCGGCGGTGCCCAGTCTCGTGGCGCTGAACCCGTCGGCGGTGGAGCTCCTCGACCGCACCTTCCTGGCGTGGGCCGGTGACGCGCCGGCGCGCCTGCCCGAAGGTCTCGACGCCCTGCTCCTCGTCGAATTCGAGCGCGATACGGCGGCGAGCGCTCGCGGGGCCGTCGGCGACGCCGTGCGCGCACTGAAGGCGCTCACCACGCACGTCGAGACCGCCGTGGACAAGCGGGGGCTCGAGCGGCTCTGGGCCGTGCGCAAGCTTGCGAGTCCGGCGCTCGCCCGCCTCCCCGACACGCGACGCTCGCTGCAGGTCGTGGAAGACGGCTGCGTCCCGCTCGAGGGACTGACGAGCTACATCGCTGGGATCCGTGCCGGCGCGGAGCGGCACGGGGTCCCGGTGGCGATCTTCGGGCACGCCGGGGACGGGCACGTGCACGTGAATGCCCTGCCCGACACGACCCGGCGGGGGTGGCAGGAAGGGCTCGCCGGGCTGTTCCGTGACGTGACCGACCTCCTGGTCCGGCTCGGCGGCACGCCCTCGGGCGAGCACGGCGACGGCCGGCTGCGCGCGGGGTTACTGGAGCGCATCTACGGGCCCGAAGTGGTCGCGTTGTGCCGCGACCTGAAGCGCGTCCACGATCCGCACTCGATCCTGAACCCCGGTGTTATACTTCCCGCCGCCGATTGGGCGCCGCTCGCTGGTTTGAAAATCGGACCGGACGCCGCACCGATCCCCGATGATATCGCCGGTAGGCTGCGGGAAATCGAGCGCACCGCCGGTTGGGCCACTCCCAAGCTCGACCTGGTCCGGACCTGTCAGACGCCCGACACTTAGCCCCTTAGCCCCTTAGCCCCTGAGCTCCCTTAGCCCCTAGCGACCGCATGGAGATCATCCGCGCACCCCGCGTCACATTGATCGCCCGCCCCGAGTTCATCGAGCCCGAGCACGTGCGGGTCCAGTGGCGCGGCGAAGCCTCCGCCGGCGAGCGCCTCGCCGAGTTCGCGGGACGCATCTGTTACATGAGCCAGCACAATCCGGCGAGCCGCACCACGGCGGAGTATCTCGAGAACATCAAGAAGCAGGGCCACGGCTCGGTGCTCGAGCACGCCGTGTACGTGCTCTTGATCGAGGGAATTTCCCGCTCCTGCTCGCATGAGCTGGTACGGCACCGGGCGGGCTTCGGGTACTCGCAGCTCTCCCAGCGCTATGTGGACGAGTCACACGCGGCGTTCGTGATGCCGCCCGCGATCAGCGGCGATCCCAAGCTCGAAGCGGAGTGGGAGCGCGAGGTCGCCGGCGCGCAGGCCGCCTACGTGCAGGCGGTCGAGGCGCTGATGCAACGGCATGCGAGGGTGGAGGACAAGTTCCATCGCCGCAAGATGGCGCGTGAAGCGGCGCGGAGCGTCCTGCCGAACGCCACCGAAGTGAAGATCGTCGTCTCCGGCAACGCGCGCGCCTGGCGCACGATGCTCGAGCTGCGGTGCGGCGAGGGCGCGGAGCTCGAGATCCGCCGCCTGGCGATCGCATGCCTCCGCGTCCTCGACCGCGAGGCGCCCGCATTGTTCTCCGATTTCGAGATCTACGTCGCGGACGATGAACACGAGGCCGCGCGCGTCGGCTACCACAAGGTCTGACGTCAGAAAAAAACCCCGCCTCCCTATTGCGCATCGCTCGGGCTTCTCTTATTCTCTTACTCGATCGACGCGATTCGATTGACAGACCGCACGAGCGGCCTTTTTTTGTGGGAGGTCATCCGAGACCACATGCGCCTAGGTCTCGCATACAACGAAAAATCCGAGGCCGCGGGCTCTTCCGAAGAGCCTCCGAGTACCAACGACGCGTTCGCCGAGTGGGACGACCCGTCCACGATCGCCGCGGTGGAACAGGCTCTCGGTTTCTTCGGCAGCGTCGTCCGGCTCGAAGCCGATCGGTCCTTCCCAGAGCAGCTCGCCCGCGCCCAGCCCGACCTCGTGTTCAACATGGCCGAAGGGCTCCACGGCCAGAATCGCGAAGCGCTCATCCCGGCGATCTGCGAGTACTTGAACGTCCCGTACACGGGGTCCGACCCGCTCACGCTCGCGCTCTCGCTCCACAAGGCGCGCGCCAAAGAGATCCTCGCCTACCGTGGCGTCGCCACTGCGCCGTTCACGTGCGTCCGCCAAGGGGATGACCTGGAGCGGGTGACCCTGCCTTTCCCGGTGTTCGTGAAGCCCGTCGCGGAGGGATCTGGTAAGGGCGTATTCAGCAATAACTTATGCCATACTCCGGCACAGCTGCGCGAGCGCGCCCTCTTCCTTCTTAATCGCTACGCCCAGCCCGTGCTCGTCGAAACGTACCTTCCCGGCCCCGAGTTCACGGTCGCGATCCTCGGCAACGGCCCCGAGGCGTACTGCCTCCCCGTCATCGGGTTCGACTTCTCGACGCTCCCCGCCGGCGCTCCGCCGGTGTACGGCTACGAGGCAAAGTGGGTGTGGGATCGACCCGAGGCACCGCTCGCGCTCTTCCAGTGCCCGGCGCGCGTGCCGGACGGCCTCTACCGGGAGATCGAGCGCACGGCGCTCGATTCGTACCACTCGCTCGAGTGCCGTGATTGGTGCCGCGTGGACATCCGCGTGGATCGCTTCGGTGTGCCGAACATCCTGGAGTTGAACCCGCTCCCCGGAATCATTCCCGACCCGGCGATGAACTCCTGCTTTCCGAAGGCCGCGCGGGCCGCCGGGTTCACCTACGACGAGCTGATTCAGCAAGTCGTGCAGATCGCCTGGCGGCGCGTCACGGGACAGGACATCCCCACCGATCGCGGCGCCGCACGAGCGCAGCACGCGGCCCCCGCGCCTGCCGCCGGGATGCCCGCATGAGGATCGTCGTGCTCTATGACCCCGGCGCCGAGGATTGGGCGCCGGCGGAGATCCGTAGCGTGCTGAACGCGGTGGACGAAATCGGCGGCGTCTTCGCCGCGATGGGTCACGACATCCGGAAGGTGCCGGTCCGGCACGACATGCGTTGGTTCCCGGTGGCGCGCCGCGCGGACCTGGTGTTCAACCTGTGCGAGGGCGTCCACGGCCGCAGCGAGTGGGAAGAGCACGTGGTAGCGGTCCTCGAGTTCTCCGGGGTCCCGGTCACCGGATGCGGCGTCTGGACGCTCGCCGCCTGCCGGCGGAAGGCCGTCGCGAACGCGCTGCTGGCGCACGCAGGGCTCCCGATCCCGCGCTGGACGCTCGCCCAGGGAAAGATCGACGAGAGCTTCCCGCTCCCCGCCATCGTCAAACCCGCAGCCGAAGACGCGAGCGCCGGGCTCGACCGCGGATCGGTCGTGACCGACCGCCGGGCCCTCCGCACCCGCGTCGCGGCGATGACCGAGCAGTTCGAGGAGGTGCTCGTCCAGGAGTACGTCCCCGGCCGCGAGTTCGCCGTCGGGTTGGTCGGGAACCGCGTGCTCCCCATCTCCGAAATCGACTTCAGCCGGATGCCCGATGGCGCCTGGCCGATCCTTACCTACGCCGGCAAGTGGGAGCCCGGCTCCCCCGATGACCTCGGCAGCGCGCCCGTGTGCCCCGCGAACATTCCCCAAAAGGTCGGGGACAAGCTCGTCAGGCTCGCGGAGGCTGCGTGGCGCGTGATGCAGGGAACCGGCTACGGACGCGTAGACCTGCGGCTGGACGAGCAGGGGCGCGCCTGGATCCTGGACGTCAATCCCAATCCCGACTTGAACGACGACGCCGGGCTGTCGCGGATGGCGCGGGCGGCGGGTTGGGACTACGCGGAACTGGTGCGCCGGATCGCCGAAGTGGCCCTCCGGGAGGCCCAGGGCGAAAAGGCGGCCCTTGAGCTGCTCGCTCCGTCCCGTCGGCCGCGCGCAACGCGCACGGCTTGAGGAGCTGACGGCGGCCACGGGCTTCTTCCGGCGGGAAGAGGTCGCGACCGCCCTGGAGCTCTTGGATGACAGTCTCGCCGGGGATCCCGACTATCGCTTCCTGGGTGCCTACGCCGGTGACGAGCTCCTCGGGTATGCATGCTGGGGCCCCACGCCGGGGACGGAAGGGACCTACGACCTCTACTGGATCGTCGTGGATCCCGCGTGGCACGGCAAAGGGGTCGGGACCCTCCTGTTGAGGGCCGTCGAGGCCAAGCTCGTGGCCGAGGGCTGTCGCCTCATCGTCGTCGAGACCTCGTCCCGTGCCGGGTACGCGCCCACCCGGGGGTTTTACGAGCGGCGCGGGTACGCCCCGACGGCGCGCGTCCCGGGCTATTACGCGCCCGACGACGATCTGATCCTGTACCTCAAGGACCTGACGCATGGCGCCCTGGCAAGAGCTGCTCCGTAAGAAGTCCGTGGCGACGTTGGAAGCGCTGGTGGCGAAGTTCGGCCCCGAGCACTTCCCGGATCTCGAACGGCTGCGGGAGGCGGCCCGAAACTTCGAGTTCCGCATCTCTCCAGCCATGGTGGACCTGATCAAGTCCCCGGGCGACCCGATCTGGCGTCAGTACGTACCGGACCTCCAGGAGCTCGAAGTCCACGACGGGCTCGTGGACTCGCTCGCGGAGGATGCGAACTCCCCCGTCCCCAACATCACGCACCGCTATCCCGACCGCGCACTGTTCCTCGTGTCGCCGGTCTGCGCTTCGTACTGTCGCTTTTGCACCCGGCGCCGCAAGGTCGGCGACCCCGAGAAGATCCCCATGTCCGAGCTCGAGTCGGCGTTTCGTTATCTCGAGGAGCACACCGAGATCCGGGACGTCATCATGTCGGGAGGGGATCCCCTGCTCTTGTCCGACCGCCGCATCGACGAACTGTGCAAGCGGCTCAGATCGATCCCGCACATCGAGATCATCCGCATCGGCAGCCGGGTGCCGTGCCATCTGCCGGAGCGGATCACTCCAGAGCTGTGCGCGATCCTGAAGCAGTCCCACCCGCTCTACATCAACACTCACTTCAACCATCCCGACGAGCTCACGCCCGCGGCCGTGGACGCGCTCCGCATGCTGGCCGACGCGGGTATTCCCCTCGGCTGCCAGACGGTGCTGCTGAAGGGGGTGAACGACGATCCCGAGGTGATGAAGACGCTGATGCGGAAGCTGCTCGCGGCGCGGGTGCGGCCGTACTACCTCTTCATGTGCGACCAGGTGGCGGGCGCCGAGCACTTCCGGACGACGGTCGAGAAAGGACTCGAGATCATCAAGGCCCTGCGTGGCTGGACGTCCGGTCTCGCGGTGCCGCACTTCGTCATCGACGCCCCGGGCGGAGGCGGGAAGATCCCGCTCGTCCCGGAGTACGTCGAGTCGATCAGCGATGACGAAGTGGTGCTGCGCAACTACGCGGGGAAGCGGTACGTGTATAAGCAACCGCCGGTGCGGGAGCCGATCCTCGTCCAATAGACAGGCGAACCGGCAAGAGGATTCACGTCGGGATCGAGCTTTCCCCTCTTCCTCCCTCTTGCCATTTCCGCGGGCCTTTTCCGCCCTTCCGGCCCCCCGAGCCGCTGCGCATCCCGGCGCCGGAGTCGATAGAGCGAACGTCGGGTTCGGCAACTAGGAGTCCGGTGCGCAGCGCGAATCGAACCAGCTCCGGGCGGTGTCGCAGTCCTAACCGGTCCATGAGGCGGGCTCGGTCCTCGTCAACGATCTTCGGGCTGAGGGAGAGCTTGCGGCCGATCTCTCTCGACGTGTGACCCAGCGCCAGGAGCGCCAGCACCTGACGCTCGCGCGGGTTCAGCCGATCCGCCGCAGCCTTCTCGTCCTGGGTCTGCCCTTCCTTCCAATAGCGTTGCAGCACGACCAGGGTGGCCGCGTCCGCTCCGAGAAACAGTCGACCCTCGTTCACCGTTCGGATCGCCCGCGTGACGTCCTCCACCGGACCTGCCTTCTCGACGAATCCGCTCGCGCCCGCCTCGAGCGCGTCGAGCAGCAGGCGCTCCTGTGGGACCGCCGTGAGCACGAGAACCTTGGCTCCGATCCCGAGCGCGAGGATCCGGCGTGTCGCCTCGAGGCCTCCTCCCCCCGGCATGGCCAGATCCATCAGGACGACGTCCGGGCGAGTCAAGTGGGCGCGCGCGACTCCCTCGTCCCCGGTGCCGGCCTCGCCGACCACAACGAGATCGCGCTGCTTTTCCAGCAGCGCGCGCAACCCGGCACGGAAAACGACGTGATCGTCCACCACCAGGATGCGGATGCTAGTCCGCAGTTTGTCGGCAGGACCGAGGGCGATCATCGACGGGTCTAAGGCTGGCATTCCATATCCCACGCGCCGCTTCTGTGCAAAATCTATGCGCCACGTAACGGTCGGGCACGCCCTGATCACTCACCCGCGGCCGCAATGGCACGCCTCGTGCCCGTGTCGCGCGCCCGCTACAATTCACGACAACAGTTTTCGACCATGCGCGCTATGCTCCTCGACGCCCCGCGCCGTCCGCTTCGCGCGGCCGACGTCCCGCGCCCCGAGCCCGGTCCCGGGCAGGTGCTCATTGCCGTGAATGCCTGCGGCGTCTGCCGCACCGACCTGCACATTTTCGATGCAGAACTCCCGAACCCCAAGCTGCCCCTCGTGCTCGGCCACGAAATCGTCGGCACGGTCGTCGCCACGGGGCCGGGCCCGGGTCGGTTCGCCCGCGGTGAGCGGGTCGGCGTTCCCTGGCTCGGCTGGAGTTGCGGCGAGTGCCGCTATTGCCGCACGGCTCGCGAGAACCTGTGCGACCGCGCGCGCTTCACCGGATACCAGATCGACGGCGGCTACGCCGAGTACGCCGCCGCCGACGCACGGTTCGCATTCCGACTCCCCGGCGAGTACGCCGATGCCGATGCCGCGCCGCTCCTGTGCGCGGGACTCATCGGCTACCGCTCGCTCGTCGCCGCAGGCGACGCCGAGCGGCTCGGGTTGTACGGGTTCGGCGCCGCCGCCCACATCGTGGCACAGCTCGCCCGTCACCAGGGACGGCGCGTGTTCGCGTTCACGCGTGCCGGGGACACGGACGCGCAGCGGTTCGCGCTCGAGCTCGGCGCGGTGTGGGCCGGCGCGTCGGACGACCGCCCGCCCGAGCCGCTCGACGCCGCGATCATCTTCGCGCCGGTCGGGAGCCTCGTGCCGATGGCACTGCGCGCCGTGACGAAGGGAGGAACCGTGGTGTGCGCCGGCATCCACATGAGCGAGATCCCCGCGTTCCCCTACGACCTGCTCTGGGGCGAACGGGTGGTGCGCTCGGTGGCGAACTTGACCCGGAAGGACGGAGAGGAATTCCTCGCGCTCGCTCCCAAGGCGCGTGTGCGGACGGAGATCGAGTCGTATGCGCTCGCGCGGGCGAACGAGGCCCTGGAGCATCTGCGGGCGGGGATAGTGAGGGGAGCAGCGGTACTGGAGATCTGACCCCGCCGGGCGGCCGCATGCCCCTTCCGGAGCCGAGTCGCCGCCACACATTACAGTCTGACCCTTCCGGGAACGCCGCATGGCCTCGCTTGCCGTCCCTCACATGATTCCCCTCTTGTCGTTGCTCGCCGCTCCGGCCGTCGCCCGGCAAGCGGACAGCGCGCTCGTGAAGGCCCCGCGCGCGCAAGCAGCCGAGCGGTACGAGCCGCTGTTCGACGAACTCCGCAAAATGACGCCCCGCGCCGAATCGGTCGCGTCGCTGCGGGATGTCTCCCTGCGCCGCGACGCCATTCAATTTCGGTTCGACGACGGGAAGCTCTACCTCGGGACCACCGTCGGCGGGCGCACCATCGCCGCGATCTTCGTCGGGCAGGGGTCGGTCGCGTTGACGCCGCCGCTCCTGATCGAGCGGCGCGAGGTGCGGCGCATTCTCGGGGACTCCGTCGTGAACGCGCGGATCTCGGCTGCCGCCTTCGTCTTCACCGACTCCACCCTGAGCGAGCTCGAGCGCCACGTCAGTTTTGGCGGCGGAGGGGACGTCGGCCGGGCGTCCGAGGTCCTCCACGACGCGCTCGACCACCTCATCGATGGCCCGGAGATCCTGCAGCCGACGCTCATCGCCAGCCTGTTGAACGGGCAGGCGGACGGATTCTTCTACGCTCACGTCAAGCGAGAGCACGGCGAGGACCTCATGTTCGTCGTGGATCCGAGGGACGACGAGCCGGTTTCCCTGCTGCGCGCCGGGCGTGAGCGGAGCAAGCTCCAGATCGTCTCGGAGTTCCGCCGCGCCGAGCAGTTGGGCGACAGCACCCCGCCGACGCCGGACGCGCGCGAGGACCTGAGGGCCGACGCGTACCGGATCGAGGCGACGATCGCGAAGGGCCTCGGCTTCTCGGCCAACACCACGGTCCGTTTGACGGCGCGGCGCGACGGCGTGCGCTGGGTCCGCTTCAACCTGTTATCGGATCTGCAGGTCGATACGGTGCGGGACGAAGACGGTGGCCCGCTGACGTACTACCGCACCAGGAAGAGCCCGGCGCTGTGGGCCCAGTTCGCTGCGCCGCTGCACGCCGGGGAAGCGCGGCTCGTGCGCGTGGCTTACCACGGCGATCTCATCGGATACACGTCCCTGGTGGAGCAGATGACGCGCTGGTGGCCGGCCTGGGCCCAAAGGGCCGTGCCAACGGCGCTCGATCGGTGGTATTTCGTCAAGTCCTCGTACAGTTGGTTCCCGCGCTACGGAGCCGGTGCAGCCGACGTGGATCTGACGTTCCACACCGCGCAGCGCTACCGCCTCGCGAGCATCGGCAAGCTGGTCGAGTCCGCCACGCAGGGCGACGTGGTAACGACGCATTGGACCACCGTGCGTCCCGCCGACCAGGTCTGCTTCAGCCTGGGCGAGCTCGACGAGTTCAAGATCAACGATCCCCGCATTCCGCCGGTGACCGTACACTCCAACGACGAGGCACATAGCCGGCTCAACAACTTCTTCCTCTCGCTGCAGGGTCTGGTCCCCGCCGATCTCTGGGTGTTCAAGCTCCTGTCAAGGAAGTCACCCGAACAGGACGTGGGCGCCGATTTGGCCAACAGCTTGGCGTTCTTCACGCGCGTGTACGGACCGTCCCTGTTCGACCGGTATTACGCGGCCGAGATCCCCTTCGCCTACGGGCAGGCCTTTCCCGGGCTCATCTACCTTCCGGTGTGGACGTTCCAGGCGGTGGGGGACTCGGGCTACGACGAGATCCTCCGGGCCCACGAGGTGGCGCATCAATGGTGGGGCATCGGCGTCGAGCCCGCCGGGTACCGGGACGTGTGGCTCAGTGAAGGGTTCGCAGAGTTCTCCGGCTTGTGGTACATGCAGCTCATGCTTCAGGACAACCCGAAGTTCTTCAAGCACCTCGAGCACTGGCGCCGGGAGATCCGCGCGCGCCGCAACGACGCGCCGCCGATCGGGATCGGCGCCCGTGCAGCGCAGCTGAACGCCCGAGACTACAGCCTCATGACCTACCACAAGGGCGCCTGGGTCCTCCAGATGCTCCGGAACCTGATGCTCGACTTCCGCACCATGAAGGAAGACCGGTTCGGGGCGATGATGCAGGACTTCTACCAGGAGTACAAGGGCAAGCGGGCGACCACGCGGGACTTTCAGCGCGTCGTCGAGCGGCACATCGGCCCGACCATGGACTGGTTCTTCGACGAGTGGGTGAACGGCACCTCGATTCCCACGTACATCCTCTCCTGGCGCGCCGACACCGCACCCAACCGTGCCTATACCCTGCGCCTCCGGATCCGGCAGGAGGACGTCCCCGCGTCCTTCGCGATGCCGGTGCCGGTCCGCATCGAGCTGGCGGGCGGTGGGCACGCGTTCGTACGCATCAACGTGCGAGGACCCCGCACCGAGGCCGAGCTCCGCCTGCCGGGAGAGCCGACGAAAGTGGAACTGAACCCGCTGCAGTCGGTGCTGGCGGAAGTGAAGACCGAGGAATGGGAGTGACGCGTCTCTAGGGTTTCTGCAGCTGCCACACCTCCACCCGATTCGCGGTGAGGATCGGGAGCAACACGCGGTTGCGCTTGGCGTCGTAGCCGATGTCCGCCGCGCCCGGCACGCCAATGATGAGCTTCACTTCGTGCCCGGTCTCGTAGCTCGACACGCTCGAGTCGCTCCAGCTCGAGACGAGGATCTTCCCGCCCGCGATCACGACGCCGTCGAATCCGCCGGCGCCCGTGGCGATCACGCTCGGCGCCTTGTCCCCCGGCTTCCACGCCAGCACCGACTTACCGCCGAGCGACACCACGATGAATCGCTTGCCCACCGAGTCCAACGCGATCCCGTTCGGCTCACCGAGGGTATCGCCCTTCGCCGCAACGGTCACCTGCCGGTCCGGTCCGACACGGAATAGCCGGTCGGGACCGGGGTGCAACACGTTCCCCACGTCATCGAACTTGATGCCGGTGTCGGTGATGTAGAGGGCCCCGGTGGGGGCGATCGCGATGTCGTTCAGAAACACCGCGCCCAGCCCGGCCAGGCTCACGCTGTCGCGGGGAGCTCCGGTCTTCGCGTCGAACGCCCGCACGGCGTCGATGTCGGCCACCCACAGCGTGTCCCCCCGCACCGCCATGCCCTTGGGACCGTTGAGCGTGACGCCGCTTCTGCCGCCCTCGATGAACTTCAGATTCTCGACCGCGCCGTCGGGCCGCACGCGGCTGATGAAACCGTTGTTGTCCTTCGCCGTCGGGCTGCCGTTGATGTTCGAGACGAAATAGACGTCCTGGGCAGGGTCGTGCAGCACGGACTCCGGGCTCAAGAACCCTTCAACCGTGACGACCTTCGCGGGGCCCGGAGACGGGGCAGGCGCGGCGGGCGGGGGCGCCACGGCGGCCGCAGTGTCGCCAGGCGTTGCGGGGGTCTGTGACTCTGCCGTTCTTCTTTGCATCGGCTCGCAACCGGCGGCCACGACGAGGGCGACAGAGAGCAATGCCGGCTTCATCAGAGCTTGGCCCGCAACGCCTGAAACCGCGGATCGCCTCGCAACGAGTCGAGATCAGAGTCGTTGTCGAGCCACTCGCGGTGCCCGAAGCCGTTCCGGACCGCTTGCTCGAGACACGCGATCGCGTCGTCGCTCCGCCCCAGCAACGCATACGAGCATGCCACGTTGTAGAGGACCCCGGAGTCCTCCGGGTCGATGGCGCGCGCCCGGTCGGTCCATTCGAGGCCGCGCTCTCGGTCGCCGAGCTGCACCAGCGCCTCGGCCCCCAAGTAGAGGGCGCGGGCGTCGTCCGGGTTGAGCTCGAGGTGCTTCTGCGCAACCTCCAGGCCCCGGCGCAGGGACGCCTTGGCGTCCGCATGGCGGCCCAGCCCCTTGAGGGGAACCGACACCAGGATGAGCGCCTGATAGTCTTCGGGGCGGACGCGCGACGCATCCTCGTAGTGCCGCACGGCGTCTTCCAGCTTGCCCTCCTGGAAGCATGCCCGCGCGTACAGGTAGTGGGCCTCGTACAGCTTGGGGTCGAGCCGGATCGCCGTGTCGAACTCCTGCTGCGCCTCGTCGTACTTTTTGCTCAGGGAGACGGCCAATCCTCGCGAGGCGTGCGCCTCGGCCAGCTCGGGATCGAGCTCCAACGCCCGGCGGCTGGCGGACTCCGCGCTCTCGAGGTTGGTCTTGCTGCCGTCCCAGTACATGTAGAGGAAAGAGCAACAGTCGGCCACGCCGGCGTAGGCGAGGGCGTAGTGGGGATCGATCTCGATCGCCCGCTCGAACATCCGGCGGGCGAACTGGATGCCGGTGCGGCGGAACTGGTGAAAGAACTGGCGGCCGCGCAGGTAGTACTCGTAGGCTTGCACGTTCTCGGTCGGCGCCTTTTCGATCGCCCGTCGCTCTTCGTCGCTCAGCACCACCCGCAGCGCCTTGACGATGTTCCCCGCGATCTCGTCCTGGATCGCGAACACGTCTTCCAGGTCGCGGTCGTAGCGCTCCGACCAGAGATGGTAGCCGTCGGCGACGTTCACGAGCTGTGCCGTCACCCGCAGGCGGTTCCCCGCCTTGCGCACACTCCCCTCGAGCACCGTGCCCACGCTCAGCTGCTCGCCTACCCTGCGGATGTCCTGGTTCTTCCCCTTGAAGGCGAAGGCGGAAGTCCGCGACGCCACGCGCAGCGCCTGGATCTTGGTGAGCGCGTTGATGATCTCCTCGGCGATCCCGTCGGTGAAGTATTCGTTCTCCGGGTCGGCGCTCATGTTGACGAACGGCAGCACCGCGATCGATTTCGGAGCCGTCGCCGTCACCACAGGCACGGCGCCCGGCGGCGTCGCGCCCGCCGGCTTGAGCGCCTGGGCAAACTGGGCGGCCGTCGCGAACCGGTCCGCCGGCTCCTTCGCCAGCGCCCTCATGACCGCCTGCTCCACCCAGGACGGCACGGCGTCGCGCACGGACCGGAGTGGCGGGACCGGCTCCGTGAAGGACTTCACGATGATCGCCTGGGCCGTGGGCCCGGTGAACGGCGTCCGGCCGGCCAGCATCTCATACAGCACGCATCCCAGGCTGTACACGTCGCTCCGCCCGTCCAGCTCGACCGCGCCGCCCGCCTGCTCCGGACTCATGTACGCCGGCGTGCCCACCGAGGTGCCTGTCTGGGTGAGCGTGTCCGCCGCCGCGGCGCTGACCGCCTTGGCGATGCCGAAGTCGGTCACCATGGCCTCGCCTTCGTGCAGCATCACGTTCTCGGGCTTGATGTCGCGGTGCACGATCCGGTGCCGGTGCGCGTAGTCCAGCGCCGTCGCGACCGCCCGCGCCACGTGGAGTGCTTCCTCGAGGGGCAGCGTCGTCTCGCGCTCCAGACGCTGGCGCAGCGACTCCCCCTCCACGTAGGGCATCACGTAGTAGAGCAGGTCGTCGTCGACCTGCCCGGAGTCGTACAGCGGAACGATGTGGGGATGCTGCAGGCGCGCCGCGATGTCGATCTCCCGCAGGAACCGCTCGGGCCCGAGGCTCACCGCGAGGTGCGGATGCAGCACCTTGACCGCCACCGGGCGGCGGTGCCGGCGGTCCTGGGCCATGTACACCGTCGCCATCCCCCCGCGACCGATCTCCCGCTCGATGCCGTACCGGCCGGCCAACGCGGTCCGGACGCGATCCGTCTGCTCGTCCATCAGCTCTTCGCCGCCTCCTCGAGCTCCTTCTTCCGCGCCTCCACCACCCTGTGCACCGCTTCCGGCGGGACCTCCTGGTAGACGTGGAATTTCTGCCGGTACGTTCCCCGCCCGTGGGTCAGTGAGTGCAGGACCGTCGCGTACTTCTCGAGCTCCGCCTCCGGGACCAGCGCCCTCACTTTGGTGAGGCGGCCGTCCTTGTCGGTGCCGAGGATCTGGCCGCGGCGCGACGAGAGGTCGCCCATCACCGCGCCCTGGTACTCGTCGGGCGTCCACACCTCGAGCTCGAGGATCGGCTCGAGCAGCGTCGGCCTCGCGTTCGGGCTCACGTTCCGAAACGCGAGGATGCCGGCCATCTTGAACGACTGCTCGTTCGAGTCCACGTCGTGGTAGCTGCCGTCGTACAGCTCGACCTTGAAATCCACGACGGGATAGCCCGCCACCGGGCCCCGGGCGGCCGCCTCATGGATGCCGCGCTCGACTGCCGGAATGTACTGCCGTGGGATCACCCCGCCCACGATCTCGTCCAGGAACTGAAACCCCGACCCGCGCGGCAGCGGAGCGATCCGGATCCAGCAGTCGCCGTACTGGCCGCGGCCGCCCGTCTGCTTCTTGTGCTTCCCCTGCCCCTCGGCCCTGCCCTTGAACGTCTCGCGGTACGCGATCTTGGGCTTCGTGATCTGGGCGTGTACCCCGAACTTCCGCGCCAGCCGTCCCACGATGATCTCGAGGTGCCGCTCGCCCAGCCCGCGGATCAGCGTCTGCTGCAGCTCGCCGTTGTACTCGTGCTGGAACGTAGGGTCTTCCTCGTGCAGCTTGTGCAGGCCGTTCGAGAGCTTCTCCTCCTCGCCGCGCTGCTTCACTTCGATCGCCACGGTGATCACCGGCTCCGGGAACGGGATCTTTCGGAGCACGACGGGCATCTCGCGGGTGGAGAGCGTGTCGTTCGTGTGCGTGTCGCGCAGCTTCGCCACCACGCCGATGTCTCCCGCGTGCAGCTCGGCGATCTCGCTGCGGTCCTTTCCCAGCGCCACGCACAGGTGGTTCAGCTTCTCCACGGCGTCGCGCGGCGCGTTGTAGACGTCCTGGCCGTTGCGCACGGCGCCGGAATACACCCGGAAAAGGGTCACGTCGCCCACGTGCGGCTCGGAGATGGTCTTGAAGACCTGGGCGACGAACGGCCCGCCATCCTCCGGCTTGAGCATCAACCGTTCGGCGCTCCCCCACTTCTGCGCTTCCAGGGCCGGGCGCTCGTGCGGCGCCGGAAACAGCTCGACCATCTTCGAGAGCAGCGCCCGCACGCCGTACGTCAGCTCCGCCGCGCCGCAGAAGAGCGGGAACAACTCGCCCCGCAGCATGCCGGCCTTCATCGCCCGGATGGCCTCGTCGCGCCCGATCTCTTCACCCCCGAGGTAGCGCTCCAGCAGGGTGTCGTCCGTCTCCGCGATCCGCTCGATCAGCTCCTTGGAGTAACGCTCGAAGCGCTCCTGGTACTCGGCCGGCACGTCCGTCTCCTGGTACTCGCCGGCCTTCGTCCCCTTCTTGTACAGATGGCACTGCTTCGAGAACAGGTTGATGACGCCGTGGAAGTCCGGGCCCTCGCCCACGGGGATCTCCACCGGGATCACCCTGGGCGTCAGCACCTGTCTGATCTGCTGGTAGACCTTCTCGAAGTCGGCGTGCTCTTTGTCCATCAGGGAGACGAACAGCATCCGCGGGAGGTCCCGCGCCTCGCAGTACTCCCACACCTTTTCCGTCCCCACCTCCACCCCGCCCGTTGCCGAAACGACGACCACCGCCGCGTCCGCCGCGTACACGCCGGCCAAAGCCTCTCCGGTGAAGTCGAGATAGCCGGGGGTGTCGATCAGGTTGATCTTGGCGTCCATCCACTCGGCCACGGCCAGCGCGAGGTTGATGGAGTATTTGCGTTCGATTTCGTCGGCGGTGTAATCGGTGAGGGCGGTGCCATCCTTGACGGAGCCATGGCGCTTGCTCGTCCCGGCCACGAACGCGAGGGCGTCGACCAGGGAGGTCTTTCCGCTCGCGCCGTGGCCGACCACGGCCACGTTGCGGATCTCCGATGTCTTATACACGCGCAT
>DATDFP010000153.1:0-22333 GCA_036522535.1 Gemmatimonadales bacterium | reverse complement strand
GGTGGCGCAGGGCGGCGCCGCGGCCCGCGAGGCGGCGACGAGCGCGGCCGAAGGCCTCGCCACCGTGGTGCTGGAGGCTCAGGCGAGCGACGTCTGGAGCCGCGAGATCGCGCGCTCGGCGGAGGAGATGCGGGCGCTCGTGGAGGAGATCGGCGCGCGGCTCACCTCCGTGGCGCACGGCACGGAGAGCCTGCTCGCCGCGGCGGAGGAGATCGCCGCGTCATCCGAGCAACAGAGCGCGTCCACCCAGGAAATCGCGAGCTCCGCCAACCAACTCGCGGAGGCGTCGGATCGCCTCACCGGTGCGGTGAAGTCGTTCCGGCTGCTCGCCGACGAGGAGCCGCCGGCGCGGCAGGCCGCGGACTGACGTCAGCCGAGATCCGCCAGCCGGACCTGCAGGATGTCCGGGACGCGACGCAGCTGGTCCAGCACGCCGTTCGTGAGGGCCTGATCGACCGTGATCGCCGCCAGGGCCTCCTGTCCGGGAGCGTCACGGCGCGCCTGATGGTAGCTCCCGATGTTGATCCCCGCCTGCCCGAGTAGCGTGCCCACGCGGCCGATGACGCCGGGCACGTCGCGGTTGCGGATCACGATCATCCACCCTTCGGGCGCCACGTCCACATGGTATTCGTCCATGCGGATGACCCGGCCGTGGCTGTCGCCGACCAGCGCACCGGCGACGCGCACCCGGCCCTGGGCCGTGGCAAGCTTCACGCCCACCGTGGTCTCGAATCCCGGCTCCGGCGTTCCCGTCTTGCGGGCGTGCTGGATGCCGCGCTCTTCGGCGATGAGGAGCGCGTTCACCAGGCTCACCGGCTCCACGCGCATCGCGCCGAGCAGCCCCTCGACCGCCGCCATCAACACCGGGCGCGGCGCCGCCTCGTCCTTTCCGCCGTAGGCCACCTCGACCGACGTGACCGGGCCCTCCACGAGGGCCAGGGCGAGACGGCCCAGCCGCCGCGCCAAGTCGAGCAACGGCCCCAGCCGCCGCAGCACGTCGCCCGAGATCCCCGGCACGTTGATCGCGAACGACAGGTCTCCCGAGACGAGGGACTCGCGCACCGCGGTGCAGATCTCGAGGCTGACCCGTTCCTGCGCTTCCGCCGTTGAGGCCGCGAGGTGTGGCGTGAGGATCACGCGGTCGAGCTGCCGCAGCGGCGAATCGGCCGGCAGCGGCTCGACGGCGAAGACGTCGATCGCCGCCCCTGCGATCCGCTTCGAGCGGATCGCCTCGGCCAGCGCGGCTTCGTCCACCAGCTCTCCGCGCGCGGTGTTGATGAGCAGCGCCGTGGGCTTCATGAGGCTCAGCCGCTCGCCGTTGATGAGGTGGTGGGTCTGCTCGGTGTAGGCCACGTGCAGCGTCACCACGTCCACCTGGCGCAGGAGCGAGTCCAGCGGCAGCAGCTTGACCTGCAGCTCGGCGGCGCGCTCGGGGGGGAGGAACGGATCGTGCCCCAGCGTCTGCATGCCGAACGCCCGCGCGAACTGGGCCACGTGCCCACCGACCCGGCCGAGCCCTACGATCCCGATCGTCTTGCCGCGGAGCTCGGTTCCCTCGAACCGCTTGCGGTCCCATCCGCCCCGGCGCATCGCCTCCGCAGCCCACGGAATCTGGCGAACGAGCGAGAGCAACAGGCTCATCGCATGCTCGGCCGCGCTCACGGTGTTGGCGCCCGGGGCGTTCATCACCGCGACGCCGCGTCGCGTTGCCGCGTGGACGTCGATGTTGTCCACCCCCGTCCCGGCGCGGGCGATGACGCGCAGGTACGGCGCCCGGGTGAGCAGGTCCGCCGTCACGCGCGTCTCGCTCCGCACGATCAGGGCGTGCGCGCCCGCGAGCGCCCGCTCGAGCTCCTCGCGCGGCCGCCCCGCGACGTTTACCACCTCGAGCTCCGGCGTCGCGGCGAGCAGCTCGAGGCCCGCCTCGGCCAGCCGGTCGGCGACCACGACCCGGTGGGTCATGCCAGGATTCCGCCGAGCAGGCCGAGCAGCTCGTCCAGCGCCGCGACGCTATGGTCGCCCATGTGGCCGATCCGGATCGTCGTCTCCTTGAGCGGTCCATACCCCGCGCCGATCGTCCATCCGGCCTCCTTCAACGCCCCCACGACCTGCTTCGCGCTCTTTCCCTCCGGCACCTTGAGGCACGAGACGCTCCAGCTGCGCCGTCCCTCCGGGGGCAGGTAGGAGACGCCGCGCCGCTCGCACCATTCCTCGACGCGCCGCCGCATGGCCTCGTGGCGCCCCCAGCGGGCCGTGACGCCTCCCTCGCGGTCGATGCGCGCGAGCTGCGTTTCCAGCGCATAGAAGAGCGGGATCGCGGGCGTATTGGTCGGCTGGTGCTTGGCCATCGCTTCGGAGAGGCTCGCGAGGTCGAAGTACAGGCCGCGGCCGGAGAGCGTCTTGGCGCGGGCCAGCATGCGCTCCGATGCGACGCCGAGCGCGAGCCCCGGCGGGAGGGCGAGCGCCTTCTGCGAGCCGGTGAGCACGAAGTCCAGTTCCAAGCGGTCGGTCTCGACGGGAGAGGCGGCGAGCGACGTGACCGCGTCCACGAGCAGGAGCACGTCGTCGAATTCGTGGACCACGGCCGCCAGGGTCTCGAGGTCCTGCAGCGCGCCGGTGGACGTCTCCGAGTGGACGAGGGTCACGGCATCCACCGGCGTGCGTCGCAGCGCGTCACGCAACACGTCCGCTTCCACCACGCACCCGAGCGGCACGTCGAGGCGGACGCAGTCCTTGCCGCAGGCGCGCACGAGGTTCGCGAACCGTTCGCTGAAGGAGCCGTTGACGAGGCAGAGCGCCCGGTGCCGCACCCCGTTCCGGACCGCCAGCTCCATGAACCCCGTGGCGGACGTCGTGCCGACGAGCACCAGGCCGGACGTCCGGAACAGGCGAGCGAGCGGCGGCTGCAGGCCGCCGAGCAACTGCTCCATGGCGCTCGAGCGGTGGCCGATCATGGGCCGCTGCATCGCGGCCAACACGTCGGGATGGACGTCGGTTGGGCCCGGAAGAAAGAAACGCCCGAAAGGGGGCGTCGTCATACTGCCGCGCCGGCGAGCTCCTCCACCAGGCCTTCCTCGACCAGTTCCTTCGTCCTTACGAGGCGCACGCCCTCGTCACCCCATTCCTTGAGCAGGTGTTCGGAGACATCGTGGTCGATGCCCTTGACGCCGTCGGTGACGACGAAGAGGCGCGTCTGCGGCCGCCGCTCCAGCAGCCCCTCGATGGCCGCCTTGTCGCACACATCCGTCGCGACGCCGTACAGCACGACGTCCTGGGGATCGAGCACTTCGAGCACCGCCATCACATTCTCGTTGGTGAAGACGTCGAAGCGGTGCTTGTGGAACAGGACGTCGCCCTTGTGGGTCCGCACCCGCTCCGCGAGGGCCTTGGGGTCCGTCCGAGCAGGCTCGACCACGAGCGGGTCACGGAGCGCGGTCTCAGGAATCTTCCTTTGCCCGGACGTGCCGCGCATGCAATGCGGGGGGAAGGTGCTCTGCCAGTCGGGCTTGTCCGAGATCTCCGGATGGCCGATCACGTGGTCGTCGGCGCTCGCCACGATCCGAATCCCGTGGGTGTGGGCGTAGTCCGTCAGGCGCTTCAGGTTGGGGATAATGCCTTCGGCCCCCGGCACGTAGAGCTTGCCGTCGGGCTTCATGAAATCGTACTGGGTATCGACATCCCAGAAGATGATTCTGGCCATCACAACCTTCCTTGGAGACGGTAACAACCTCGGGGAATTTCTCCGGAGAAACAGGAGGGTGTCAACAGGCTAGAGGCACAGAGGCACAGAGGCTTGCAGCTCCCCTGCGCCTCTGAGCCTCTGTGCCTCTGTGCCTCTGTGCCTCTGTGCCTCTGTGCCTCTAGAGTTTCAGCACAACCGCCACTTCATCACAACAGTTCTGTCTCGGGCACCGCGCGCAATCGGCCCACACCTTCAGCGGGAAGTGCTCCTTCTCGGCGGGGACGAAGCCGAGCCTCAGGAAGAATGTCGGCTTGCGCGTGAGCGCCAGGACCTCGCGCAGCCCGTGGGCGCACGCCTCGCCGATCAGCGCCTCTGTCAGCGCCCGGCCGACGCCCGTGCCCTGGTGATCCGCGTGCACGGCGAGTCCGGCGATTTCGGCGAGGTCGCGGGAGTAGATCTTCAGCGACCCACACCCCACCAGGCTACCGTCGGCCGCTCCCGCCACCACGTATTCCTTGATGTGCCGGCAGAGATCGTAATTGCTCCGCGGCAGGAGATCACCCGTCGCCACATAGGGCGCCATCAGGCGCTCGAGCGCGGGAACGTCGGCAAGGACCGCGGGGCGGACGAGCCAGGAGGCAGCACCACGTCCCACGTCCCACGTCACACGTCCCACGGAGGGAGCGGACGGCCGGCTCCCGACGGCCAACGCCCGGGGGTTCGCGGCGCTCACGCGAGTACTTCCTCCAGAATCGCGACGCCGCGTTCGAGCTCCTCGAGCGTGATGACGAGCGGCGGGATCAGCCGCAGCACGTTGGGCCCGGCGCTGGCCACGAGCAAGGCCCGCTCGCGCGCCGCGGTGACGAACGGTGCCGCGGGCTCGTTGAGCTCGATCCCCCACATCAGCCCCCGCCCGCGCACCTCGCGCACCCGCGGCGACCGCGCGGCCAGGGCGCCGAGCCGCTCGCCAACCCAGTCGCCCTTGCGGCGCACGGAGGCGAGAAAGTCGGGGGCGGCGATCGTGCGCACCACGTCCAGCGCGACCCGCGCCACGAGCGGGCCCCCGCCGAAGGTCGTGGCGTGATCTCCCGGCTTGAGCGACGCGCCGATCCCGCCCGTCACGAGCACCGCCCCCATGGGCAGCCCGCCGGCGAGCGGCTTCGCCAGGGTGAGCATGTCGGGGACGACCCCCGTCTGCTCGTAGGCGAACAGGGTCCCGGTGCGGCCGAGGCCGCACTGTACCTCATCGAAGATCAGGGCGACGCCGCGCGCGTCACACAGCTCCCGCAGGAATGCGAGCCACTCGGCGTCGAGCGGGCGGACCCCTCCCTCTCCCTGCACCGGCTCGACGATCACGCTCGCCGTCCGGGACGCCGAGACCGCATGGTCCACCGCCGCCCAATCCCCCAGGGGGACGATCCGGATGCCGGGCACGAGCGGCTCGAACGGCTTCTTGTACTCGGGACGGTCGGTAGCCGCGAGCGACGCGAACAACCGGCCGTGGAACCCCCCGCTGAACGCCACGATCTCGGTCTTCCCCGACCACTTGCGTGCGAACTTGAACGCGGCCTCGTTCGCCTCCGCCCCCGAGTTGCAGAAGAAGACACGATCCGCGAAACAGCGGGCCACGAGCTCCTCGGCAAGCCGCTCGCCCGGCTCCGTGCGATAGAGGTTGGACACATGGATCAGTCCAGTGGACAGCGCGCGCTCGACCGCTCCGCGGACCACGGGATGATTGTAGCCGAGGGCGTTCACCCCGATCCCGGCGACGAAGTCCAGGTAACGCGCGCCGTCCTCCGCGACGAGCTCCGCGCCCTCCCCCCGGACGAACACGGGACCGACCCGGGCATACACCCCCAGCAACGCGTCGGCGGCCGCGGGGACTGCCGGGGACGAGGAGGTCGAGGGGCTCGCTTGGACGCCGGTCACGCGCGTTGCATGGCAGGGGCGACGATCGCGGTGCCGGCGCCCGGGTGGGCGAGCAGTTGCAGGTCGCCGATTCGCACGGCGCGCGCGCCGGCCTCGAGCGCCCGCGCGCCGGCCCGGAGCTTCGCGGCCATGCCTTCCGTCGCGACGCCCCGCCCGACGAGCTCCTCGATCTCGTCCACGGCGATGGACGTCTGGACCGACCCCCGGACGCGCACCCCGGGGACATCGGAGATGAAGAGCAGCTCCGAGGCTTGCAGCGCTCCCGCCAGCGCCGCCGCGGCATCGTCGGCATTCACGTTGTAGGGCAGGCCGCCGTCGGGGCCCGGAGCCACGGGGGCGATGACGGGGGTGAGCCCGGCGTCGAAGAGGCTCAGTATGAGCGGAACCCGCACGGCGGCGATCTCGCCCACATGGCCCAGGCCGCCCGCCGCGGGACGCGCGGTGAGCAGGCCTCCGTCCACGCCGGCCAAGCCGATCGCGTCGATTCCCGCGCGACGGAGCGCCGCCACCACGAGCCGGTTGGAGGGCCCCGCCAGGACCATCTCCGCAACCTCGGCCACCTCCGGCGGTGTGACCCGCCTGCCCTCGCGCTTCTCCACCCGGAGCCCGAGCCGCCGTGACAGAGCGCTCACCGCCTCTCCGCCGCCATGCACGACGACGACGGGCTCGACCACCTTGAGGGCCGCGGCGCAGGCAGCGAGCCACGCGGGCCGATCGAACTCGTTGCCGCCCAACTTTACGACGCGAACGGGGAGCATCAGGCCGTGGACTCGTCGTGATTCAGCATGCGAGCCCCGCCGTCTCCGCCAGCCCGAGCATCACGTTCATGTTCTGGATCGCCTGGCCCGCGGCGCCTTTCACGAGGTTGTCGATCGCCGCGATCACGGTGAGCCGCGGCCGGCGCACGTTGGCAACGCACGCGACGCCGATCGCGACCCGGTTCCGGTACACGACGTCCCTGAGCGACGGCAGCGTACCGGGGGTAACGGAAACGCACGGCTCCCCCTCGTACGCCGCCTGGTAAATCTCCTCGGCCGCGCCGCGGTCGAGGGCCCGCGTGAGCGGGACGTGGATGGTCTCGAGGATGCCGCGCTTCACGGGCAGGAGATGCGGCGTGAAGACGAGGTCACCGCTGAAGCCGCTCTCGCGAGCCAGGGCCGCAGTGAGCTCCGGAAAGTGGCGGTGCTCGTTCCCCACCGCGTACGCCCGGAAGTCCTCCGCCACCTCGCCGAACAGGAGCTCGCGCCTGGGAGTGCGGCCGGCGCCGGTGACGCCGGATGCGGCGTCGATTACGACCTCCCGCGACGCGTCGATCAGCTCCCGCCGCGCGAGGGGGATGAGGGCGAGAAGCGCCGCGGTCGGGTAGCAGCCCGGATTGGCCACGAGCTCGGCGACCGCGACGCGCGGCCGCGCCACCTCGGTGAGGCCGTACACCGCCTCCGGCGACAGCCGGAAGTCGGCCGACAAATCGACGGCCCGCCTCCCCGCCGCCCGCGCCTGCTGGACGTAGCGGCCGGAAACACCGTGCGGCAGGGCGGAGAGCACGACTTCGACCCGGCCGAACGGCGCGTCGTCGGCCGCGATCAGCCGATGCCCTTCGACGACCTCACCCGCCGCCGCTTCGGCCGTCGCAAAGACGACTGAGGCCCCCGGGTGGCCGGCGAGGAGCCGCAGCAGCTCCCGGCCGACGTACCCGGAGGCCCCGAGGACGGCGACGGGGACGGGTGCATTAATATTCACTGCGGCGGAAAAATATGCAGGGGCGGCGCGGCGGGCAAGAGGTGGCGAGGGACGGCCCGCGAGTCAGTCCACCCGCTCGAGCCGCGGGTTGGGGCGGTACGACCGTCCCACCTTGCCGCACGGCTTGCCCTCCACGCGCACGACGTCGGCGGTGAAGTCGAACCGCCCCTGGAAGAGGCTCGACCCCACGCCATAGGCGTCCACGGGGACGTTTTGCTCCTCGAACTGGCGGATCTTCTCCACGGTGAAGCCCCCCGAGACGACGATCTTGACGTGCGGGAACCCCTCGCGGTCGAGCGCCTCGCGCACGTTGCACACGAGGCGCGGGTTCACACCGGTGGGCTTGAAGGTGCCCATCAAGGGAATCACGGACGTGTCCACCAGCGTCTCGGCCGTGTCGATCCGGACGCCGTAGAGCCGCTCGCCCAGGGCTCGGGCGACCTTGAGGGACGTGCCGACGCAGTCGTTCTCGAAGTCCACCAGCGTAATGAGGCGGACGCTCTCCGACATGTGCTCGGCGCACTTCCGCGAAGCGAGGACCGTATCGCCGCCATACGCCGCGATCAGCGCGTGGGGCACGGTGCCGATCCCCTCCGAGCCCCACCAGGACGCCTGGGCATCGGTCGAGACGCCGATGGCGCCGGCGATGTGGGCGGCGTAGCCGTCGCCCGTCTGGACCAGCCAGTGGTCGTGGCGGGCGGGAAAGAACATCACCTGCTTGGGCTGCGCGGCTTCCACCACGCGCCGGGTGTTGGTGCCCACCCTGGTGCGCCGCGCCAGCACGCCGAGGTAAAGCGTCTCCAGCACCGCGAACGCGTCGTACGGTCCCTCGATGAGCAGCACCGTCTCCCACGGTGCGATCTCGTCGCCGTCGTACAGCGCCCACACCTCCAGCTCCTCCCAGGTCTGGCTGCAGAGCTTCAGGATGGCGATCGCCTCGTCGATGCCGCCGAGGAACGCGTGCGCCTTGCCGAACACCTGCATCGTGACGCAGGGACGGTGGCGGTCCTTGATGAGAATCTCGCGGGCGCGGACGAAATACTTATCGGAGTAGTAGCCCTCCCGCATCCTCTCGACCGGCAAGTGAAAAATGGAGGGGTCGAGGCGTTGTCTTCGAGGCATCGTCACAAGATACCCCTGGTCAGCGGGCGGGCGGCCATACAAACGTGGCGAGGAGCGTGTCGCCGCCGGCGAGGGCGAGCTGACGCGCGACGTTGTCGAGCCGCCCGCAGCGGATGCGTGCCGGCTCCGTCGAGCCGGGGACGACGACGCGCAGGCAGACGGCGTCCGCATCGACGGCGAGGGCGCTGTCGCGCCCGGTCCGGGGCGGGTCGGGCCGCTCGAGCCGGACGTCGAGCTCGGACGTCTCACCGCCCAGGGCGAAGCTGACCCGACGACCGGGTGTTTCGGGGACCAGGTCGATCGCCCGTTGGCTGCTCGCGGTGTCGCCGCGCACGAGCGCCAGGCGGACCAGCACGCGCCGCGGTGGGACGACCGCGCGGGCTTCGAATGAGAGTGCGCCGTCCGCGATCGTCACCTCCTCGCTGGGGCGCGTTTCGCCGGCGGCGAACTCGCGGCCGACCGTAATCTCCACCCACAGGACACGCTGCCCGGACACGCGGCCGGCGCGGGCCGGGACTGAGGGCGAGGGCGGGGGCGGGGGCGGGCCAAAGGGGTACAGCCGCGCCGTCCCACCCCAGGCCATGCGCGTCCAACGCCGGTAGCTGTCCTCCTCCCAGAGCGGCAGTCCGCGGCGCGAGCGGCCTGCCTGGCGGCGGCTCAAGAACACGCCCGCCAGATTCGCGGTGTCGGGCTCGGGGAGGATGGCCAGCAACCCCTCCAGCTCGGCCGTTTCCGTGTGGAGCGACAATCGCAGGGCCGTCTCGGGCGGGCCGCTCACGACGCCCGTCGCGAGGCGCTGCGTATCGCCCTCGAACCGCTCGACCACGTGCAGGAGATACCTCACCCGGTAGGTCGGGCCCTGATGAGCGAGGGGCCGAGGGCCGGGGCGGCTGGAGGCCCCGGGAGAGCCGGCGGCGACGAGCGCCGCGGCCAGCAGGCTACTGCGCCAGGAAGGTCGCACGCGTGGCCTCCAGCGGTTCGGGGCTCGGCCCGGCCCAGCGCTGGTGGCCAAGCCAGCCCGCCGCGGTCCCGACCACGAGGCTGATCGCCATCCACAGTGCCAGCGTACGCCCGCGCATCGGGTGCCGCGGCACCGTGCGAGCGTGCGGCTCTCCCGCCGAGCGCGCGAACGCGACCCGCATCTCGAGATGGTTCACCCGGGCTTCGGCGCAGTGCCGGCAGCCCACCAGGTGACGCGCCAGCGCGGCGCGCTCCGTGAGGCTCAACTCGTCATCCAGCTCCAGATCGATTTGTCGCACCCAGTCGTCGTGCATCACGGCAAATCCTCCCGCACGCGATACCGCAGCGCCCGGCGCTGCATCCAGCGCACCGCCAGCGCGTCGGCGAGGGACCGGAACACCCGGTTCCACATGCCGTACTTGGTCGTGCCCGAGCGCCTCGGGCGATGCCGCACGGGCACTTCCGCCACGGTGCCGCCATGCAGCTTGATCAAAGTAGGCAGGAAGCGATGCATGCCGTTGAACAGCGGCAGCGCGCGCAGGGCGTGGGCACGAAACGCCTTGAGCGAGCAGCCCGTGTCGCGGATCGTCTCGCCGTTCAGCCGGTTCCGCACGGCGTTGGCGATGCGGCTCTGCAGCCGCCTCCAGCCGTCGTCCTGCCGGTTCACGCGATAGCCCACGACAGCCGTCGCGCCGCTCCGCTCGAGCTCGGCGAGGAGGGCCGGGATGTCTGCGGGGTCGTTCTGCAGGTCCGCGTCGAGCGTGACGATCGTGCGCCCGCACGCCGCCCGGAAGCCCGCCGCGAACGCCGCGGACTGCCCCGCCCGCGCGGCGAGCGCGACGATATGAAGCTCGGGATGGTCCCGCCTCAGCTCCTTGAGCGTGTCGAGCGAGCCGTCGGTCGAGCCGTCGTCCACCGCGACAATCTCATAGTCCGGCCCGCCCCCCGGCCCCAGCGCCCGGCCGATCTCCTCGATCAGGAGCGGCAGGTTCTCGCGCTCGTTGTACAGCGGCACCACGAGCGAGAGGTCAACCGGGCCGGACATACTTCAGCTCGGGCGCGTCCGGGTACTCGCTCGCGAGGCGGGCGATGAGGGCGTCCGCCTTGGCAGGGTCGTCCTGGCTGGTGCGGTAGATCTCGGCGAGGCGGATGCCCGCCATGAGGGCGCGGTGGCGGGATGGGGGCGGGTCCGCTGCGAGCAGCCGCTCCAGGGCGGCGACCTCAGCGTCGATTGACAGGCCCGTCGCCGGCATGCCGTCCCCGGTGAGCGCGCCGCCAAGCAAGCGGCCCAGCGGCGACACGAGCGCGTCGAACAGCGAGGTGAAGAAGCTGAAGGCGCCCCACAGCGCCAAACCCAACGCGACGAGCTGCCACTCGACGCGTCCCGTCGCGAGGAATGCGACGACGAGAAACAGCGCGACCGCCCCGGCGGCGACGCCGAGGATGCCGCGGATCACCGTGCGCGGGCTTGGCGGGTCCTGGTACCTCACGGTCGGAAGCGTATCGCGGCCCCTGCGGCTGAGCAAGTTGACAGCCGATGAGGCAGTGCGTAAACCTAGTGCCGTTCCAACTTATCGAACCTAGATACCGATCCGCGGCGTGCCGCATCTACGCCCCCAGTGTGCATCGGAATCCTGGGCACAAATAGTTGGAACGGCACTAGCGATGCCTCTCTCAACACGGAGCCCAGCTGTGTCCGAGGTCCTGTCACGTCGCGAGTTCCTCGCCTCCACCGCCGTCGGCCTCGCGGCCACGACCGCCCTGGAGATCCCCCACCCCATGCGGCCACCGCGCCCACTGGCGCCCCAAAGCCGCTGGGCGGCGAAGCCCGTCGTCGTCTCGAGCGCGAACGGGCTGCGCGCGGTTCAGAAGGCCTTCGACATGCTGATGCAGGGCGCCGATACCCTGGACGCAGGCATAGAGGGCGTGAAGATCCAGGAGCTCGACCCCAACGACGACTCCGTCGGCTACGGCGGGCTGCCCAACGCCGAAGGCGTGGTACAGCTCGACGCCTCCTGCATGCATGGGCCCACGAAACGCGCCGGCGCGGTGGGCGCCCTGGAGGGGATCAAGACTCCGTCCGAGGTGGCGAAGCTCGTCCTCAAGTACACGAACCACATCTTTCTCGTGGGCGAGGGCGCCAAGCGGTTCGCGCTGCAGTACGGCTTCAAGGAAGAAGACCTGCTGACCGAGCACGCCCGGGAGGTGTGGCTGCACTGGCGCGCCAATCTCAATCCCGACGACGATTACCTCGACGTGCCTGAAGCCGAGCGGATGGCGGTCCGGCCGACGGGGACCATCAACTGTGACTGCGTCACGCCGGCGGGCGACGTGTCCTCGGTCACGACCACGAGCGGACTGGCCTTCAAGGTCCCCGGGCGGGTCGGGGACAGCCCCATCATCGGCGCCGGGCAGTACACCGACAACGACATCGGCGCGGCCGGCTCCACGGGGCGCGGCGAGTCGAACATCAAAGTGTGCGGAGGCTTCCTCACCGTGGAGCACATGCGTCGCGGCATGAAGCCGACGGATGCGTGCCTCGAGACGTTGAAGCGCGTCGTGAAGCTGAGCGAGGCGCGCCTGCTCGACGAGCGCGGCCGGCCGAAGTTCGACCTCAAGTTCTACGCCGTGAACAAGCGGGGCGAGTTCGGCGCCGCGTCGCTCTTCCCAGGACGGTTCGCCGTGCACGACGGGACCGAGGCCAAGCTCATGGACGCGGCGTACCTGTACGAGCGGCCCGCTGCATCCCGGTAGGGCGGCCGCCGCGCTGGTCGGGACGCTCGCCCTGGACCCGGCGATTCCCACACCCCTCGCCGCGCAGCGCTATTGGCGCGAGAGCCTGTACCCTTACGCGTACTACAGCACCATAGACGGGCTCTGGGGCGCGTTCCATTACGGGCGTTACAGCCCCGTCGATGCCGTCGAGCGCCCTGAGCCGGATCTGGCGTCTCTGAGCTTCGACGCGGGCGCGAGCACCGAGGGGAGCTATGCCGTTGTCGTGGATGCGCAGGCACCGGCCTGGTGGGAGGGCTGGCGTGCCCGGCTCACGCTCACCACGGCTCGGTCCAACCGGATGGGCTATTACGGGCTCGGGAACGACACGCCGTACGCGGCCGAGAGCCTGACGACGGCCGGGCCCTACTTCTATCGAGTCAGCCGCACATCCACAACTGCGCGCGCCACCGTGCAGCACCGGGTCTTCGGGCCCGTTCGCCTCCTCTTCGGCGCGGCCCTGGCGCACAGCACGTTCCGAGCGCTGCCGGGGCCGAGCGTGTTCCGGGAGGATCTCGCGTCCGGGACGGTGGACCCGCGGACCGTCCCGTTCACCGACAAGGTGATCCGTGCCGGCGTCGTGGTCGACACGCGGGACAACGAGATCGATCCGCATCGGGGACTGTTCCTGGAGGCGCTGCTCGCGAGCGGCACCGGCTACACGCGCACGACCGTGGGCGCCGGCGTCGAGGTGCATCCATTCGAGCCGCTGGTGCTGGCAGGCCGCGTCGCGGGAGAAGGCATGGGCGGGACACCTCCGCTTGCCACCCAACAGGAAATGGAATCGAGCGAGCAGCCGTTCGTCGCGGTCGGCGGCTACCGCTCGCTGCGGGGGTATCACGACGGGCGGTTCGTGGGGCGCGGGAAGCTCGTGGGCGGGCTCGAAGCGCGCTACGCGGCGCTCTGGGTGCCGAGCCTGATCGAACTGAGGCTGGTGGCGTTCTACGATGCGGGCCGCGTCTTCGGGCCCGGTGAGGCGGCACGGCTCACCACGCGGGGGCTGCACGGCAGCGGCGGCGGGGAGGTCGCGCTCCGGTTGCTGCGCAACTCGCTCCTGGTGGTCGGCTACGGCCGCGGCGGCGAAGGAGGGCAGCTGCTGTTGGGGACGACTTGGAGTTATTGAACGGAAAGGTGTTAGGTGTTAGGTGCTAGGTGCACACCTAACACCTAGCACCTACCACCCAGCACCTCAGCATGAGCGACCTCACCCGCGACCGACTGGTCCGCGCCGCACTCGAGCTGTTCACCGCGCAGGGCTACCACGTAACCACCACGCCGCTCATCGCGAAGAAGGCAGGCGTCGCGGAAGGGACCATCTACCGCCACTTCGCCTCGAAGCAACAGCTGCTCAACGAGCTGTACCGGGCGGCGGCCCGGTGGGGGCAGCGGCTCGTGAAGGAGGCCGACGCGTTGCACGTGGGGCCGCGAGAGAAGCTTGCCGAGCTCGGTCGCAACCTCATCGCCGGGGCGAGCCGCGAGCCGGCGGTAGCCCGGCTCTTCCTCATTCAGCGTCACGGCGACCTGCTGGACGACGAGAGCAGGAAGCTGGCGCGGGACTTCAGCCTCGACCTCGAAGCCCTGGTCGCCCAGGCTAAGGCGGAGGGGTCCGTGAAGCCCGGAGCCGCCGACATCTGGGCGACCGTCTGGCTCAGCGTCGTGACGCTTGCGATCGATCGCGTCTCGGCCAAAGAGTGGTCGCAGACGCACGCAGGCGTGAAGCTGGCGCTCGCCGGAGCGTGGGACGCGATTGCCGCTCCGCCCCCGGCGGCCCCGGGCGGTCAGGCGGACGGTGGGTCGGGCGGACGGTAGCCCGCCGTCCCTGTCCGCCCGACCGCCCGTCCGACGGACCGCCTCAGTTCAAACAGCGCGATCTCCGGCGGTGCGAACACCCGGATGGGCACGCCCACCACGCCGATGCCGCGGCTCACGTACAGCTGGCTCCCACCCCGCTGAAAGTGTCCCATGACGTACTTCGTGATCAAGCGGCCCGGCGACCACCCGACCACCGGCACGTAGAGCTGCCCGCCATGAATGTGTCCTGCGAGGGTGAGCGGGATGCCGCGTGGCGCGGCGCTGTCCCACGCCCCGGGCCGATGCGCGAGCAGCAGCTTGAACGCCTCCGCGGGCGCCGCGCGGAGCGCCGCGTCCACGTCCTCGGCCTGCGGGTCGTCGACCCTCCAGTTGCGCGGGTCGTCGATGCCGAGGAGCGCGAGGCTCGCGCCGTCACGCTCGACGACGTGACAGCCGTTCTTGACGAACACCTGCCCCGCTTCCCGGCAGCCACGCACCACCGCCTCTTCGCCGGTGTAGCGGTCGTGGTTGCCGAGCACCGTCACGACGCCGAGGGGCGCATGGAGGTCGCGGAAGGCGCGCACGTAGGCCGGGATGTACGTGGGCGAGATGTCGATCATATCGCCCGTCTGCACGATCAAGTCGGGCCCGAGCGCGTTCGACAACGCCACGATCTCCTGCATTCGGTCCTGCTCGAGATGGATGCCGGCGTGCAGGTCGGAGAGGTGGAGCACGGTCAGGCCGTCGAGGCCCGCAGGCAAATCGGGAAACGTGAACGTGCGGCGCGTGATTTCGGGGAGCCGGTAGGCGCTCCAGACGCCGTACGTCGAGAGGGTCGCTCCCGCAGCCGCGTACGCGTACGTTGCGCGGGCGAGAAAGCGGCGGCGCGACAGCCGGCCGTCGGAGCGCGGCACCGCCGCGGGAGACGGGACACGGGAAACGGGAAACGCGGTGTCCGTGGCCGTCGGGGGCTCTGTTTCCCCTATCCCGTGTCCCGCCAATGCCCGGCGACTCCTGGCGATCAGCCACCACGCGCCCTTCCCGGCGAGATACAGGCAGACCAGCGCGCAGAAGATCCACCCCAGCATCTGCCACGCGATCCAGGGCCCGAGGTAGGGGATGCGCCCCACTCCCCAAACACTGCCGAACAGCACGCGGCGGGCAACGAAGATCCATGGGACGTTGAAGACCGCGAACACAGCGGTGAGCGCGGCACGCCCGAGGCGTGCCCGGCGGGGCCGCGCCGGGTCGGGAAGACGCTCGCGCAGGTACAGATAGATCAAGATCTGCGGCGCCACGAAGAGCAGCAGATAGATTAGTCGCGTGGTCATACGCTCCGTGTCCGTCCTCGGCGCCGGCCTCGTTGTCCTCTGCGGCGCGCTCGCCGGGCAACAACTCACCCCCACCGAGCGCGCCACCGCGGTGGCCACCATCTGGGCGGAGGCTCGCTACAACTTCGCTTATTGGGACCGGGTGCGCGCGGATTGGGACTCGGCCCTCGGGGCGAACCTCAAGCTCGCGGCCGAGCCGCAGTCGGATCTCGCCTTCTACCGCCGCCTACGACGCCTGCTCGCGGTGCTCGGCGACGACAACGCCGCCATCACACTCCCTCCTCACTTGCGGTCGCGCCTCGCGCGCCCGCCGCTGCGCCTGGAGACCGTCGAGCGCCGCCCGTTCATCCTCGACTACGCCGAAAACGACGAGATGCGCATCGCGCGCCCCGAGCGGCTCTCGGAAATTTTGGCCGTCCAGGGTGTGCCGGCCGAGACCTGGGTGCGCGACTCGGTCCTCCCGGAGATCGCCGCCGCGACCGCCGCGGACCGCTGGCAGCGCGCCATCCAATGGATGCTCGAAGGGGAGAAGGGCACGTCGCTCCACCTGCTGATCCGGGTCCCCGGCGGCGAGCAGCGCGGTATCAGCGTCACCCGCAGCGTCTCGCTCAACGACCGCTGGCCGTTCACTCCGCCCGATCTCCAGCTCGACCCGCTCCCGGGCGGCGTGGCGGTCGTGCGCGTCAATTCGCTCGCCGACGAAGAGGTCGTGCGGCTGTTCGACCGCGCGTTCCCTGACTTCACCCGCGTCACCGGCCTGATCCTCGACCTGCGCGGCGCGGCCGGCGGCAGGAGCGAATTCGCCTATCAAATCCTCGCCCGCCTCGAGGACAAGCCGTTCCTCGTGGCCCGCTGGAGAACGCCCGAATACCGCGCCGCGTTCCGGGCCTGGCGGATGACGGACTCCGTCATGACGTGGTTCGGCCCGCCTCCGGACACCGTTCGGCCCCGCACCGACCGCCCGACGTACAGCGGACCGCTCGCGGTGCTCGCTTCCACCGGTACCGCCGGCGCCGCAGAAGATTTCCTCGTTGCATTCCGCACCTCGGGTCGGGGGGCAACCGTCGGCGAGCCGTCGGCCGGGACTCCTGGAGACGTGGCGGCCATCCAGCTCCCGAAGAGCTGGGCCGTGCAGTTCTCGGTCACACGTCACGCGTTCCCCGACGGCGCCGAGTTCGTCGGAGCGGGCGTCAAACCGGACATTCCCGTCACGCAGCCGGTGAGCGATTTCCTCGCGGGGAGGGATGCGGTGCTGGAGCGGGCGCGGGCGTATTTGAAAAACAAGAAGACGTGAAAAGAAAACGTGAAAAGAAAACGTGGAAAGAAGATGAGATGGCGCCTTTTTTTCACGCTTTTTTTTCACGTCTTCTTTTCACGCCTCTTTTTCACGCCTCTTTGCATCTTACCGCCCTAGAGTCTTCGTGAAGAACCGAATCACCGCGCTCCACGCGCTATCCGCCACCTCCGGCTTCTCGCGCGTGCGCAGGAAGCCGTGCCCGACGCCGGGGTAGACGGTGTACCGGTAGGCCTTGCCGTATTGCCTCACCGCCGCGGCGACGTCCGCGAGCCCCGCATCTATGCGCGCGTCGTTTTCGGCGTACACGCCCAGCCCGCTGGCGCGCACCCGGGCGATCGCCGAGGCGTCGGGGGCCGGCCCGTAGCACACGACGAACGCCCGGAGCGAGGCGTTATTCGTCGCGTAGCGGAAGCTCTGGCCCCCGCCCCAGCAGAACCCGATCACGCCGATCCGATCGCGCCGGACGGCCTTCAGCGTCTTCAGATACGCGACCGTCGCGTCGACATCCATCGTCAGCGTGTCGGGATTGAGGCCGCCGATGAGCTTCCGCGCCGAATCCGTGGACGCGGGCGTGCCGCCGCGGCGTGACAGCAGGTCGGGCGCCAGGGCGACGAAGCCGTCCCGCGCCAACTGCTCCGTGGTCTGACGGATGAAGTCGGACATCCCGAAAATCTCGTGGATCACGACCACGGCCGGCGCCCGATCCGCGCGTTCCGGGTAGGCGAGGTACCCGGTGACGGTGTCGCGGCCCGAGAGATACTTCACGTACTCGGCGTGGATATCACGGCGGTCGAGGGCGGTGAAGGGCGGTGAAAGGCGGTGAAGGTCAAGCACTACGAACGATCCGGCCGCCACGACAGCAGCACCGCCTACCTGCACCGCCCTCCACCGCCCTCGACCGCCTTTCACCGCCCTACTTGCCATAGCTCACCCTCCAGATCCGTCCCCCCGAGTCATCGCTGACCAACAACGCCCCATCCGCCGCCACGACCAGCCCCACCGGCCGACCCCAGCGGGAGCCGTCGGGCAGCTGCCAGCCGGTGACGAAGTCCTCGACCGAGACCGGCCGCCCGTTCTGCACCCGCACCCGCACGACCTTCGCGCCGGTGGGAACGCTGCGGTTCCACGAGCCGTGATAGGTCATGAAGGCATCGCCCCGGTATTCGGCTGGAAATAGGGTGCCCGTGTAGAACGCAAGCCCGAGCGGCGCCGAGTGCGCCTGGACCGTGAGGGCGGGCGGCTCGACGCCGGAGCAGTCGAACCCGGCGTATTCCGGATTCGGCCGGCCCGGGAGGTAGCACTGTGGCCAGCCGTACCACTTGCCGTCCTTGAGAATGTTCAGGTGCTCGGGCGGGACATCGTCCCCAAGGTTGTCGCGGTCGTTGTTGTTGGCCCAGAGCTCCGCGGTGGCCGGATTGAAGGCGAGACCCACCGAGTTGCGGAGCCCGGTCGCGAACGGGCGCGGGGCGGTGCCGTCGAGGTGGTAGCGTGTGACCGCCGCCCGGGGGAGCGGATCGTCGCACACGTTGCAGGAGGAGCCCACGGCCACGTAGAGCAGATTGTCCGGCCCGATGACGATGGTCCGTGTGCTGTGCCCGCCGCCCGGGAGGTTGGAGACGAGCGTGACGGGACGCGTGGACCCCGGATCGAGTCGCTTCACCGAGGTCTCTTCGGCGAAGTACATGGTGTCCGCGCGGAACGCGAGACCGAAGGGACCGTCGAGACCGCTCAGGACAGTGGTCCCGGAATCGGCGACTCCATCGCCATTCGAATCCACGAGGCGAACGATCCTCCCGTCGCCCGACAGCGTCGCGAAGACCGCGCCGCCGGGGCCGAGCGCGAGAGAGCGGACCCCGTTCTGCCCATCCGCGAAGATGTTGACCGTGAAGCCGGTCGGCACGTATAACGCGTGTCCGGCGATGCGGATCGTGTCCTGGCCGCCGGGGGACGTCGCAATGGTCGGGCTTTGCGCTGCCGGTCCCGCCTGGCAGGCGATCGCGACGAGGGCGAGCACGAGTGGTCGGTCCATGAGAGCACCTCCTCGGGGCTCGCTACCCCGATCGACGCCGGACGTTCGCGCGCAACAGCAAGGCTCCATCCGGATCGATGCGAACGTCGGCCGGCGCACCCGGCAGCTCGAGCGTCGTGATCATTTCGCGCCCGACCACGCTGACGCTGCGCCGGGTCACGGAGCCGTCGGGGCCCGCGAAATCGACCGCAACGCGCGGCAGCCGGAACACGCCCCAGGACGCCGGCTGCGCCTGCGTGAGCTCGAGGGTGACGCGCTTCGCCCCGGAGTCGTAGCGCCAGGAGCATTCGAGCTCGGGGTAGCCCGGCTGGTAGAGCCATTGCCGGAAGAACCAATCGAGGTTCTGCTTCGACGCCTTCTCGATCACGCGCTCGAAGTCCAAGGAGAGAGCCGTCGAGTCGCGACGGCTGCCGTAGTAGTCGCGGATGCCGCGGAAAAACGCCGAGTCGCCGACCTGTCCCCGGAGCATATGCAGCACCCAGGATCCCTTCTGGTAGTTATTGGCGTTGAGGAGCTTCATGAGGTCGTGCTCGGCCGTGTCGATGATCGGCCGGTCCACCACGTTCGACCCGAAGTAACTCTGCGCGCTCGCGCCCATGCCGGTGCGGAGCACCGAATCGCCGTCCAGAATCGCGCCGATCACCAAGTCGAAGTAGCTCGCGAAGCCCTCCGAGAGCCAGAGATGGTGCCAGTCGCGCTCCGTGACGGCGTCGCCGAACCACTGGTGGGCGGTCTCGTGCCGTACCACTCCTTCACCCATCCGCCGCTCCACGTATGGCTTTTCGGCGTAGAAGATGGCGCTCGCGTTCTCCATGCCGCCGAACCTGGTCGAGGACTCGACGTGGGCAAGCTTCTCGTACGGGAACGGCCCGACTAGCCGCTCCATCACCTCGACGATCTCGGTCGCGCGGCGGAACGGAACGGAATCGGCGTACGCGGAGTCTTCGGGGTAGGCCCACACTTCGATCGGAATCCCGCTCTGCGTGGGACGATGACGGCTGACAGAGAAATCCGCCGCTCCCAAGACCATCGTGTACGTCGGGATGGGATGGTCCTCCGACCACTGCCAGGACCCGACGCCTCTGCCGGGGTCCGGACGGTCCAGGGGCGCACCGTTGGCCACCACCTTCCATCCGGTGGGGGCGTCGACGATGAACCCGACTGCGGCTTTCTTCCCCGGCTCATCGACGGTGGGGAGCCAGTACCGGGCCCGCTCCGGCCAATTGTCCGCGAACACGGTGCGGTGTCCGTGGGCGTTGTTGCGCCAGACGAGACCATCTCGCGGCGCGCCGTGATAGTGGATACGAACGCGCCGGAACAGATGTGCATCGTGGTCGAGCGGCACCCGAAGCTCGCGACCGTCATAGTCGACCGGGATCCGAGGACCCCGGCTGTCTATTCCCTGGGCATAGATCGAATCGACGGTGAGCCCGACCAGATCCAGGCGCAGAACGTCGGCCTTCTCCTGGTGGCCCGCCAGGCGCACGTCAACGGTAGCCGTCAGGACGTTCCCAGTATCCGGAAGGTTGATGGACACGCCGTAGGACTCCGCCCTCGCCTCGCGCTGCTGCGCGGCGGCGGGAACCGGAAGCGCGACGAGCGCCGCAACCATGCCGCCCGTTGCCGCGCGCGGCCGCCCTTTACCGCCCGTCCTTTGCATACACACCATCCAGGGCGCTCTCCGCGGGCGGCATCCTGGCACGGCTCTCGAGCGCCTCCTCGGCGGCCGCCTCGACCTGCGCGGTCACCTCCTTCTCGATTTGCTCCAGCCGTCCCGCGGGGATGCCCTCTTCCTTCAGGTACTCCTCGTACAGCCCGATCGGGTCGCGCTTCCCCCACGTCTTGAAGAGCTCGTCGGAGAACGTTTCGCGGGCCTCGCGCTCGTCGTGGGTCGCGTGGCCGCCCATGCGGAACGTCTCGGCGACGAGCAGCGCCGGGCCCTGACCGCTGCGGCAGCGTTCGGCGGCGATGCGCGTCGCGGCGTAGGCGTCGAGCACGTTGTTGCCGTCGAATTCCGCCCCCCAGATGCCGTACTGCGCCGGCCAATCCTTGAAATGCCCCGGCAGGTGGTGCTGGTCGAGCCGGGTTCCGAGGGCCACCTGGTTGTTTTGAAGGATGAAGATTGCGGGCACCTTCTGGACCGCGGCGAAGTTCGTTCCCTCGTGCGCCGCCGCCGCCTTGGTCGAGCCGTCGCCGACCCAGGTGAGGGCCACCCGCTTCTCGCCCTTCATTTTGAACGTGAGGGCGATTCCCGTGATGACGGGCACCATGTCGCCCACGTGAGAGATCGGCTGCAGCACGCCGTGCCGCCAGGAGCCGACGTGCAGGTCGCGCCCGCGAGACGGCGAGTCGTCGGTTGCGAGATACGCCCGCAGCATGTCGGCGACGGACATCCCCAGCTCGCAGCACGCGGCGGCATTGCGGATCATCGGCGCCACGATGTCGCGACCCTCGCCCCGCTCGAGGGCGTGCACGGGGCCGATGGTGGCCGCCTCCTCGCCGGTGCCGAGCCAGGCCTTGGAGAGCACGCCGGTGCGGACCCATCGCTTCAACTGAATGTCGTGCAGCCGGGCGCGCAGCAGCGCGGCATACAGCTCCAGCTTGCCCTCGACGCCGAGCGTCGCGGCGATCGCGGCGCGCTCGGGTGTGCCCTCGATCGTGGCGCGGTACCCACGCACCAGGGCCGGCTCCGGCTTCCAGTCGACGTACTCGGGCGGATCGAAGGCGGGGAAGCGCTTCACGGGGTCACCTCATTTCAGCTTCCCCCTGAGCCTGGCGAACAGTCCCCCTTCGTCCGACAGCGTCAGGGCCTCGGCGAACTCGAGCGCCGTGCCGTAGCGGTCGTCGGGGTCCGACTCCATGGCCCGGGCGAGGGCCTTCTCGAGGCTCGCCGGGAGCTCCGGGCGGACCTGGCGCAGCGGCGTCGGCCGGCCGCGCAGGCGCGCGATCATCGTCTCCTGGGCGTTGCGTCCCTGGAACGGCAGCGTTCCGGTGAACATCTCGAACGCCACGATCCCCAGAGCGTAAATGTCGGAGCGTCCGTCGAGCGGCTTGCCGCGGATCTGCTCGGGGCTCATGAACTCCGGCGTGCCCAGAATGATCCCGGTGGCCGTGAGCTTCGCGATGGCCGGATCGGCGCGGCGCTCCTTGGCGAGCCCGAAGTCCAGCACCACCGCGCGCTCGCGCCCGCCGTCCTCGGGGACGAGCATGATATTCTCGGGCTTCAGGTCGCGGTGCACGATCTGCACGTCGTGCGCATGCTGCAGACCCGCGCACACCTGCCGCAGGATCTCGATGCCCCGATCGGGGGCCATCGGACCACCCCGCGCCTCGCGGTCGGAGAGCAGCTCGCCCGCGAGGAACGGCATCACGAGGTAGATGAGCCCGCCGTCCGACTCCCCGAGACGCAGGATCCGACACACGTTGGGATGGTCGAGCCGCATCGCGAGGCCGGCCTCACGCCGCAATCGCTCCACGGAGCTCTTGTCGGCGGCGAGCTTCGGCGACAGCACCTTGATGGCCACCTCCTGCCCGGAGGAGAGCTCGCGCGCGAGGTAGACGTAGGACATTCCGCCCTCGCCGAGCTTCCTCAGCACCTGGTAGCGGGCGTCGATGATCTGGCTCGAGAGAGAGGCTCCGCGGTCTGTGCTGCCCGACGCGCTGGGGGACAAGGGGGGCGG
>DATDFP010000152.1:0-9916 GCA_036522535.1 Gemmatimonadales bacterium | reverse complement strand
GTGGACGCGACGGGGGTGGCTGTGCGGCGCGGCCAGCCGCTGCTCACGCTGTACAGCCCGATGCTGGTCGCGGCCCAGGAGGAGCTGCTCACCGCCCGCCGGCTCGCCACTTCGCTCGATTCGAGCGAGACGGACGCCTGGCGCAACGCCCGGGCGCTGCTCGAGGCCGCGCGCCGCCGGCTCGTGTACTGGGACATCTCGGCGGAGCAGATCGAGCGCCTCGAGCGCAGCGGCGAGGTCACGAAGACGCTCACGCTCACGGCCCCGTTCGACGGCGTCGTGCTCGAGAAGGCGGTCGTGGCGGGCCAGGCGGTGTCGCCGGGGATGAAGCTGTACCGGCTCGCCGACCTCTCCACGGTGTGGATCGAAGGGGACGTGTTCGAGCAGGACATCGCGTCCGTGCGCGTGGGCGCGCCCGCGCGCGTGGAGCTCGGCGCCTACGCCGGCAGCTCGTTCACGGGGCGCGTGAGCTTCGTTTCCCCCGTCGTGGACCCCCAGAGCCGCACGGCGCGGGTGCGCGTGGTGGTCGCGAACCGGAACGGCGCGCTCAAGCCCGGGATGTACGGGACGCTCTACTTCGACGCGCGCCTCGGCACGGACGTGCTGAGCGTGCCCGCCGAGGCCGTCGTCATGACGGGCGAGCGGAATCTGGTGTTCGTCGTGCGCGAGGGCGCGCTCGAGCCCCGCGAGGTGACGCTGGGCGCGCGGGCTGGCGACCGGCTCCAGGTCACGGGCGGCCTGAACGAAGGGGAGCGCATCGTTGCGTCGGCCAACTTCCTGGTGGACGCGGAGTCCCGACTCGGCACGGGGCAGGGTATGGCGAACATGCCGGGCATGAATATGGAAGCGCGAAAGGAGCGGCCATGATCGCCAAGATCATCGCCTGGTCGCTCCGCAACCGCTTCCTGGTGCTGCTCGGGACGGCGGCGCTCCTCGGCGCCGGGATCTGGGCCATGCGGAACACCCCGCTCGACGCGCTCCCGGATCTCTCGGACGTGCAGGTCGTGATCCAGACCGAGTTCTCGGAGCAGGCGCCGCAAATCGTCGAGGACCAGACCACCTACCCGATCGCCTCGGAGATGCTCAAGGTGCCGGGCGCGCGGGTCGTGAGGGGGTTCTCGTTCTTCGGGCTCTCCCTCGTCTACGTGCTGTTCGAGGACGGCACCGACCTCTACTGGGCGCGCTCGCGCGTGCTCGAGTACCTGAACGGCATTCGCCAACGCCTCCCCACGGGGGTCGAGCCGACGCTGGGCCCGGACGCGACCGGGGTGGGATGGGTCTTCGAGTACACGCTGGAGAGCGACTCGTTGGACCTGGCCCAGCTGCGCACCCTCCAGGACTGGTACGTCCGCTACCAGCTCACCGCAGTCCCGGGCGTGTCCGAGGTGGCGAGCCTCGGCGGCTACGTGAAGCAGTACCAGGTTGAGGTCGACCCCGAACGGCTCCGGGGCTATCGCATCCCGGTGATGCGCGTGGTGCAGGCAATCGGCACGCACAACGCGGACGTGGGCGCCCGCGTGATCGAGATGGGCGGGCGCGAGTACATGATCCGCGGGCTCGGCTACCTGCGCACCGTGCAGGAGATCGGCAACGTCGCAGTCGGCGCCACGATGGACGGCACGCCCATCCGTGTGGCGGATGTCGCCACCGTGCAGGTCGGTCCGGCCCCCCGCCGCGGCGCGGCGGATCTCGATGGGAGAGGCGAAGTCGTCGCCGGGATCGTGATCATGCGGTTCGGGAGCGATGCGCTCAAGACGATCGGGGCGGTCAAGGCCCGCATCGCCGAGATCCAGCGCAGCCTCCCGCGGGGCGTGCGGCTGCGTCCGGTCTACGACCGCTCGGACCTCATCCATCGCGCGATCGAGAACCTCGAGGGGAAGCTGATCGAGGAGTCCCTGATCGTGGCGGGCGTCGCCATCCTCTTCTTGTTGCACTTCCGCTCGGCGCTGGTGGCGATCGTTACGTTGCCGCTCGGCATCCTCGTCTCGTTCACCGTGATGCGCTGGCTCGGCGTGAACGCGAACATCATGAGCCTGGGCGGGATCGCCATCGCCATCGGCGCCATGGTGGACGCCGCCATCGTGATGATCGAGAACATGCACAGGCATCTCGAGCGCAAAGCGGCCGGCGGCCGCTCCCGCTGGGACGTCGCGCTCGAAAGCGCGACACAGGTGGGACCGCCGCTCTTCTTCTCGCTGCTCATCATCACCGTGTCGTTCCTCCCGGTGTTCACCCTCGAGCAGCAGGAGGGGCGCCTGTTCAAGCCGCTCGCGTTCACGAAGACCTTCGCCATGGCCGGAGCGGCGCTGCTCTCGGTCACGCTGGTGCCGGTGCTGATGGGGTACCTGGTGCGCGGCCGAATCCGCTCGCAGGAGGCGAACCCGGTGAATCGCTGGCTGATGCGCGCCTACCGGCCGGTCATCGGCGTTGCGCTCCGGCATCCGGGGCGCGTGGTCGCCGCGGCCGCGGTGCTCCTCGCCGCGACCGCGCTCCCGTGGAGCCGGCTGGGGAGCGAGTTCATGCCTCCACTGAACGAGGGCTCGATCCTCTTCATGCCGACCACGGTCCCGGGCGTGTCGATCGCCCAGGCGCGCGAGATCATGCGCTACCAGGACAGCGTGCTGGCGTCGTTTCCCGAAGTCGCCTCGGTGCTCGGCAAAGCGGGGCGGGCGAACACGGCCACCGACCCGGCGCCGCTCGATATGTACGAGACCACCGTCGTCCTGAAGCCCGAATCCGAGTGGCGCCCCGGGATGACGTACGCAGAGCTCGTGAGCGCGATGGACCGCGCCGTGCGCCTGCCCGGGGTGACGAATGCGTGGACGATGCCGATCAAGAACCGGATCGACATGCTGGCAACCGGCGTGCGCACCCCCGTCGGCATCAAGGTCTACGGGCCGAACCTCGACACGTTGCAGCAGCTCGGCGTCCAGGTCGAGCGTATCCTCCAGGACGTCCCGGGGACGCGTAACGTCTTCGCCGAGCGCAACGTGTCGGGCTACTACGTCGACGTCAGGATCGACCGGCTGAAGGCGGCCCGCTACGGCCTGAACGCCGGTGACCTGCACGACGCGATCATGGCCACGGCGGGCGGTATGACCGCGGCCGTCACGGTGGAAGGGCGGGAGCGCTACGAGGTGAACGTGCGCTACCCCCGCGAGCTGCGGGACAACCTCGAGAAGCTGCAGCAGGTCGTGATCCCGACGATGGCCGGAGTGCAGGTCCCGTTGGGCGAGGTCGCGAGCGTCGCCGTGGTGCAAGGCCCAATGGCCGTGAAAACCGACAACGCGTTTCCCGTCACGACGGTCTACGTGGACATCGCGGGGAGCGACATCGGGAGCTATGTCCAAGAGGCGCAACGCGTCGTCGCCCGCCGTCTCACCCTCCCGGCCGGCTATCGGCTCGCCTGGAGCGGCCAGTTCGAGTTCATGCAGCGCGTGCGCGAGCGCCTCAAGCTCGTGGTCCCGGTGACGCTCGGCATCATCTTCGTGCTGCTGTATCTCAATTTCCAGAGCATTAGGGAGTCGCTCATCGTGATGCTGGCGCTGCCGTTCGCCCTGATCGGGGGCGTGTGGTCGATCTGGGCGCTCGGCTACAACACGAGCGTGGCGGTCTGGGTCGGCTTCATCGCGCTGGCCGGCGTCGCGGCCGAGACCGGCGTGGTGATGCTCATCTACCTGGACGACTCCTATCGGCGGCGCCGGGACCAAGGCCGGCTGGAGACAGCGCGGGACGTGGCCGCTGCCGTGCTCGAGGGTGCGGTCGTTCGGCTGCGGCCCGTGATGATGACGGTCACCGCGATCATCGCCGGTCTCGCGCCGATCCTGTGGGGCGGCGGCACCGGCGCCGACGTGATGAAGCGCATCGCGGCGCCGATGGTCGGCGGGATGGTGACGGCGACGGTGCTCACATTGATCGTGATTCCCGTCGTGTACTCCCTGTGGCGGATCTGGGAACTGGGGCGTGTTGCTCGGTGACTCAGCCGCCGCGTACCGCCCGGAGCGCTTCCGCCAATCGCTGGACGCCGGCTCGAATCTGCTGTGGTTCGAAGGCGCCGAAGCTCAATACCAGGCCGGGTCTGGCGAGCGGTCTCACCGCGAAAGCGGAGACCGGTGTGACTTCGACACCGCGGGCCCGAGCGGCGCGCGTCACAGCCCCCTCGTCGAGTTGGGGAGCGAGCCAGCCGACGCATTGTAGCCCTCCGCCGCCGGGCGAAAGCTCGAGCATTCCCGCAAGATGCCCCCGCGCTTCGTCTACGAGTGTCCGCTGGCGCTCTTCGTAGAGACTGCGCATGCGCCGCAGGTGGCGCTCGAAATAGCCGGCCGTGATGAACTCGGCCAACACCGCCTGCTCGAGAATCGGGCTGTGCACGTCGAGCACCGAACGCGCCGCCGTGAAGGTGCGCACGAGGTCGGCGGGTACGACCGCGTAGCCCAAGCGCAGACTGGGGAAGAGCGTCTTGCTGAAGGTACCGAGGTAGATCACGCGGCCGTCCTGGTCCAACCCCTGGAGCGCCGGGATCGGTCGGCTCGAGTAGCGGAATTCACTGTCGTAATCGTCTTCGAGCACCCATGCACGCAGGCGGCGCACGGCGCTGAGCAGCTCGAGACGCCGCGCCAGACTCATCGTCACGCCGAGGGGGTACTGGTGCGAAGGCGTTACGGCCACCAGACGAGGCGGGCGCCGCCGCAGGACACCAGACCGGACGTCGATACCCTCATCGTCCACGGGGATGGGGACGGGCCGGGTTCCGGCCGCCCGCAACGCGCTCCGCGTTCCCGGGTAGGCAGGGTCCTCCACCCACACCGTATCGCCCGGATCGAGCAACACCTGCGCCGCGACGAACAAGCCCTGCTGAGAACCCGAGGTGATGATGACTTGCTCGTCCGTGCAGCGAACTCCGCGAGAAACGGCGAGATACTCCGCGATCGCCTTTCGGAGCGGGGCGTAGCCGGCCGGGTCGCCATAGCCGAGGAGGTGACGCCCCAGGCGCCGCCCCACTCGCGCGGCGAGGCGCCACCACAAGTCCAGAGGAACCTCATCCAGTGCCGGCCACCCCGGCCGAAACGGTCGGGGCGCGGTAAAACCGGATCCGGCGCGCGCCTGTGAGAGGGCGCGACCACGTCGTGAGATCCGGGGACGGTTGCGGGTCGCGGCACTCCCGCTCCGGAGCGCCAGAGGCGTGGACAGCGTGGTCAGGTTCTCGGGAAGCGCGCGCGCCACGAGCGTTCCGGCTCCGACCCGCGCGTCCGCGTAGCCCTCGGCGACGAGCTGGCCGAATGCCGCGGCCACGGTGTTCCGGGATACGGCAAGGTCCTTGGCCAGCGAGCGGGTCGATGGCAGTCTCTGCCCCGGGCGCAGGCGACCGGCGAGAATGGCGGCGCGCAGACCCTCGTACACTTGACGCTGGAGCGTCGCGCCGGAACGCGGATCGATGGGTACCGTAACCGGCACGCCGGCAGAGCGTTTGGCCATGAAAATGGCTCCATGAGTCTCACGAAAATGTCACTTGCGATGAGGCCATTGTACTGGTTAGACAAGGTGTCATGGGGCAGGATTCCAGGCAACACCGCGCGCGACTGCGGCGCCATCCGGAACGTTCCGTCCAGCCGGAGGCTCCGGCCATCCTTGCTGCGGGGCTCGTTGCGCACGTGGGATTCGTGCACGACGGCGAGCCTTGCGTGATCCCCATGGCCTATCACTACGATCCGGCCACACCGCGAACGCTCTATCTTCATGGCGCTCACCCAAGTCGTCTGTTGCGTCACGTCGCCAGCGGGGCCCCGATCGCGCTCGCGGTGACTCTGGTGGACGGCCTGGTGTTCTCGCGCACGGCCCTGTATCACTCAGTGAACTACCGCAGCGTGGTATGCTTCGCGCACGCGGCTCCGCCGCTCGATCGGCACGAGGCCGCTGTCGCGCTCGAGGCGATGATCGCGCGGTACTTCCCGGGTCGTACGGCAGGGCAAGACTACGCTGCGCCGCCGGCGCAAGACATCGATGCCACCAGTGTCATCGCCCTGGAGATCGACGACTGGAGCGCGAAGGTGCGCCGCGGCGGCCCCACGGGCCCTCTGGACGGCGACCCGAATGCTCCCGGTAGCGCCGGCGTGGTGGAACTCGATCGGCCTTGAGAGTCCGTCGCGCAGGACCGGAGGATGCGGCGGCGATCGCGTTGGTGCTGCGCACCGCATTCGCAGAGTACGAGTCTCTGTACACCCCCGCGGCATTCGCCGCCACCACTCCCTCGAGCGCCGAGATCGAACATCGGCTCGGCGAGGGGCCGGTGTGGATCGGGCTGTGCGACAACGTCGTGATCGGGACGGTATCGGCTGTGCCGCGGGCGAAGGGATTGCATATCCGCGGCATGGCCGTCGTTCCCGGCGCGCGTGGGCGAGGAGCCGCCGCCTCGTTGCTCGCGCACGTGGAGCGCTACGCGCGGGAGCATGGTTGTTCGCACCTCGAGTTGAGCACCACTCCGTTTCTCGCCTCGGCCGTCGCGCTCTATCAACGCGCGGGATTCCGCCGCGCCGGCGCGGGCCCGCACGATCACTTTGGGACTCCGGTCTTCACCATGACCAAAGCCCTCGCTGCAAGCCAAGATTTGGAGGTCCGACCCATGGGTGCTACGCAGGCTACATTCTCTCTAGTCACCGAATTCCCCGCGGTTGATCCCGCGACCGCCAACCACCACTTCGTCTCGAAGCTCTCGGTCGAAACGGACGCGGCGGACGTCCATTTCGATCTCCAGCGTGGCGTCGACGGATTCGTCGTGGTGGACGCGCGATCGGCCGAGGCGTACGCGCGGCGCCATATCCCGGGCGCGATCAATCTGCCGCATCGCTCGATCACGGCCGAAACGGCCGCCGTGCTCCCGAAGGACAAGCTCGTGGTGACGTACTGCTGGGGTCCGGGGTGCAACGCATCCACCAAGGCCGCTGCGCGGCTCAGCGGGCTCGGGTTCCGGGTGAAGGAACTGATCGGCGGAATCGAGTACTGGCAGAAGGAAGGTTACGCCGTCGAGGGGACGCTGCCCGTAGACGCGCCGCTGTATGGCTGAGGGGCGCTTCTTCACCCGCCTCTATCCGTGGTGGACGCGGTACTCATTTGTGGCGTGTCAAGAGTCGCACGACCCCCTCGGTCAAGAGCGTTCCCGTAGCTCGTTGCACCACATCTTCCCACCGAGCGGCATTGGTCTCGTGATTGAGTGGTTCCACAACATACTCGTAGACCAGGGACAGGCTCATGCTGATCGCCAACCGTCCCCCAAAGGATTGACGCCAGCTCTGGGCGATCCACGGCCCCCGAGCGAGCAGGTCAGCTCCCGCTCCGGCCGCGATTTCCTTTGACCAACTATTCCACGTCCAAAGGTTCTGTCGGGCCTGTTGTGCCGTGAGTGAGGTGGCGGAGATGAGGAGTGCGACGAGAATGACTGTGCGCTTCAGGGCCTGCTTGTCGGCGTCCGACAGGCGCTGCCATTTGCTTGCAGCCGATCGCAATCCCTGGCGCAAGAAATGGAGAGGGCTCATCGGTTCCATTGGGACAAGTTCCACGGGCCAGCGGAGTCATCCCTCGCGACAGGCGTTCGGCAATCCAGCCAGGTCGGGATGGGGCACGCGGTTCGTCCGGACGCAGAGCACTGGTCGTGTCCGCCCTTGAGTGTGCGGTCGAACACGCCGCCACAACCTCCGGCTGCAAGGCATGGGCCACAGGGCTCGGGGGTCGGCGGGACAGGCGTCGGGCGTCCTTATCTCTCCACCGGTCATGCGCTTGAAGGCGCGGTGTCGCCCTGTTGATCAAGAGGGCATTGCCCGTTCTCGCGGCCGTTATTGCGGTAAGATGTTCTCACAACTGCGGCAGTTCGGAAGCGGTTTCCGCGCGCAGCGGAGCAAGATCGGGCCCTGGACGCACCAAGGCCTTTGTCCAATTTGCATCGCGTACGTCGGACCGCTTGCCGCTCACCGCTCACCGCTCACCGCTCACCGCTCATCGCTTACCGCTCACCGTCTCACGGATTCGCCCCAGCTCCGCGGCCAGGCGCTGAACGTCGCGCGCATCGTTGTAGACGTGCGGTGAGATGCGGAGGGCGTTCCCGCGCGCCGAGACGAACACGTTGCGCGCGGCGAGCCGGCGCTGCAGGTCCTCGACATCCATCCCACCGGGCACACGCAGCGCGAAGAGGTGCGGACAGCGGTCGCTCTCGTCGTCCACGCCGAAGCCGAGCGCCCCCGCCACGGCCACGAGCGGGGCGGTGAGCCGGGCGCAGTAGCGCTGGATCTCGGCGGGACCCCAGTCGAGGACCTGGCGCAGCGCGGCGTTCAGCATGGGGAGCAGCACGAAGCTCGCGCGGCCGCCCATGTCGAAGCGCGCGGCGCCCGGCTGGTAGTCGTCCCGGTACTCGGCGAGCCGGCGGAAATCATCGCTCCCGGCTCGTCCGAGCCAGGTTTCCTCGAGCGGCTCGCCTCCGTCGAATCGCGGCCCGACGTACGTAACCCCGATCCCCATCGGACCGCAGAGCCATTTGTATGCCGCGCACACCAGCAGGTCGGGCTGCACGCGTCGCACGTCGAACGGGAGCGCGCCCACCGACTGGATGCCGTCGATGACGTAGGCGGCGCCCATCTCGCGACAGCGTTTCCCGATCGCTTCCAGGTCGAGCCGCGTCCCGTCCGACCAGTCCACGCTTCCCAGCGCCACGGCCGCCGTGTCCCGATCGATCGCGGCGAGCAACGCGTCGCTCCACGCGCGCGCACGTCCGCCGCCCGCCGGCGGTGGGGCGACCGCTCGAACGCCGCATCCCGTCTGCCGCGCGAGCTTGCGCCAGGCATACACGTTGCTCGGAAACTGGCCCCCTGCGATCACGATGTTCTGTCCCCTCCGCGGGTGGAGATTCCGGGCGGCGAGGGCGATGCCATAGGACACCGACGGGACGATCGCCACGCGCTCCGGGCGCGGCGCGTTCACGAGGCGGGCGAAACGCGCACGCGCGTCGTCTGCGGCGGCGAAGAAGTCCGCCGGCCCGAGCCTGCTCGGCACCCGCGTGCGTCGCAGCGCCGCCGTACCCGCCGCCTCGACCGCGCGGGAAAGCGGGGCAATGTAGGCGCAGTTCAGGTAATGCACGCCTTGCGGGAGCGCGAACAGGCGCCGCTGGCAGAGTAGCCCGCCCTCGCCCCGCGGGGGAACGGCTTCTGCCCTGCCTGGGGTGGCGCCTGCTCGTCGCGTTTCCTCGATGGTCATCTGTTCGATCGGCATCTTGCCTCCAGACTGGCGCGCCACCGGCGCGCACACGAAAAAAGGCCCCTTCCGACTGGGGAAGGGGCCTCCGTTCGTCACGTCCGCCCCTCCCGTGCTGGCCTGAGAGGGGCGGTGCGGTGTGGCGCCGTTACGTGCGCGCGGCCATCACGCTACCTGGCTCCCAACGGTCCAGCGCCGCCGTGATCGTTGAGATCGCGGCAATGAGAACCAGGCGAGTAATTCGCTGCTGACACGCGCAACAACTCATGCCCCTAGTGTAGCTCACCGGGGCAAGACGCTCAAGGCCGGTCAAGACGTGCTCGACCAGTGCGGACGGTCGACCCGGGCCAGCGTGCTCCGAGTGCTGGGCGAGATGTTCGCGCCGTAGACCGGACAGTCGGGCCGCCAGAGTTCCCGCTTGATTGATTGAACGCCCCAAAGGGCGCCCGTTGCGCTAACACCACGGCATTGACAGGTCCGCCCGGTCGCGGTAAATAGCGAAACCTGTACCGGCTACTGGTGGATCCAGGATCGACGATGATGCACCACACCACAACCAGCTGTTGTCGGCGCTGTTGGATGTGTGCTCGCTCTCGGGAGAGCGGACGCGGTTGTGGCGCCATGGTTGCCGGCACAGGATGATGATCGACTAGCTCGCAGACGGCACGCGCGACGAATCGGG
>DATDFP010000151.1:0-3685 GCA_036522535.1 Gemmatimonadales bacterium | reverse complement strand
CCGGGTGTACCGCCTGGTGTGGCTCGGCGGCGCGGGTTGGTCGACGGACACCGTAGCGCTCGCCGATACGAGCGCGAAGCTGTTTGCGGCGGGAATCGCCGTAGCGCCACGCCAAGGGCTCGTGGCCGTCGTGGGGAACCTGAGCGACTCGGTGTACCTGATCGACGCCGCGACGCTCGAGCGCCGCGCGGCGGTGGCGGTGGGGCACCACCCGTACGCCGTCGTCGCCGACTCGAATCGACTGTACGTGAGCGACTGGGGCGACTCGACCGTCAGCGTCATTGATCTGTCGGTGCGTGCGCCCGTCCGCCTGTCAACCCTCTTCGTCGGACCTCACCCGTCCGCATTGGCGCTCCACGACTCCGAGCTGTTCGTAGCGCTCGCCGGCGCGAACGGCGTCGTCCGTCTCGATCTCGTGTCCGGGCGCGCGGTCGAGCAGCTCACCGTGGCCCTGGACCCGCACGCGCCCGTGGGCAGCGACCCCAACGCCCTGGCCCTCTCACCCGACGGCCGCACGCTCTATGTCGCGATGGCGGGCAGCAATGCGGTCGCCGTCGTCCGGCTCGGCGGGGACCGCATGCGCGTGGCCGGGCTGATCCCCGCGGGCTGGTACCCGACCGCCGTGGCCACGTCGCCCGACGGCCGGAGGCTGTACGTGGCGAACGGCAAGGGTGGCGGCTCGGGCCCCAACGCCGATCACAAATACATCGGCAACGTGATCACCGGGTCGCTTTCCATCATCCCGGTCCCCGACGCCGGCACGCTGGCCCGCTACACCCGTCAGGTCTACGCGCTCAGTCCGTACTCGAACGCGCGCCTGCGGGGGGCAGCGGACCACCCGTCCGCCCGGCCCCCCGTCCGCCATGTCGTGTACGTGATCCGCGAGAATCGGACCTACGACCAGGTGTTCGGGGACGTGGCCCAAGGGAACGGCGACCGGAGCCTGGCGATATTCAACGACACGGTGACGCCCAACGCCCATGCCATCGCCCGTCGCTGGGTGTTGTTCGACAACTTCTACGTGGACGGCGAGGTCTCAGCCGACGGGCACGAGTGGACCGATCGGGCGTTCGCGGGCGACTACAACGAGAAGACCTGGCCGCAGATTTACTCCAACCGGCGGAAATGGGATCTGACGAGCGGCGAGGATCTGGCCAATCCGCGGGACGCCTATGTCTGGGACGCGGCGAAGCGGAAGGGGTTGTGGGTGGTGAACTTCGGCGAGATGACCGAGTCGGAGTCCGAGGAGGGCGACACCGGCGTGGCGCGGCGGGTGCGGACCAACATCCCGGGCCTGACGGATATCACCGCCGCAACCTACCCGGGGTTCGTGCTCGGTATCCCCGACTCGTTGCGCGCGCGCATCATCGCCGACTCCGTCGCGAGCTGGGACCGCCAGGGCAAGTTTCCCGACCTCGTGATTGCCTGGTTGCCGCGCGACCACACGTCGGGTCGCCGCGGCGACCAGCCCACACCGCGCGCCATGGTGGCCGAGAACGATCTCGCGCTCGGCCGCCTGATCGAGACGCTGAGCCGGTCCTCAGCATGGCCGTCGCTCGCGGTGTTTGCGCTCGAGGACGACGCGCAGGACGGGCCCGACCACGTGGACGCGCACCGCTCGGTGCTGCTGCTCGCGTCGCCGTACGCGCGCCAGGGGGCGGTGGACAGCACCTTCTACACGACGACCTCGGTGCTCCGCACGATCGAGCTGATCCTGGGGCTCGAGCCGCTGAGCCAGTACGACGCCGCGGCGACGCCGTTGTGGAACGCTTTCGCGGAACACCCCGACTCGACGCCCTTCACCCACGCCCCCAACCGCTGGCCGCTCGACGAGCTCAACCCGCGTGCCTTCCGCTCGCGTATTCCCGATCGGGATCTGGCGCAGCCGGATGAGGCGGACGAGCAGGAGTTGAATCGCGAGATCTGGGAGAGCGTGCGTCCGGGATCGGTTCCACCGCCCGTTCGACGTGCTTGGGTCTTGGGTGAGGCCATCGCGAAGTGACGTAGCTCGCGCGGCGATCGGCCGACGCAACGCATCACCTGTCAACCGAGGCGAGGCCCGGACGCAACATGTTTCGCGCCAGGCTGGAACGCCTCACCTGAACCCCCCATTCTCGCAGGCGGGGCCCGCACGAGTTGCGTAACGGGCATACGTCTTGCTCGCAACCTCTCCGGAGTGTGTCGTCGCTGCAACGTCGTGCATCGCGAGGAGGCCGTTGGATCCCGAAGATCTGGATCGGCCGCACCTGCGCCGGCCGCCAACCGAGTTCGGGGAGCCGAAGGGCCGCGTTCCCGTGCATGCGACTCCTCCGGGCCCCTCCCCAGTTGTCCCACAGGCCGATCACGCAGTTCCAGCCGAGCCACGAACTGCCCCGGCCTGGCCGCGTCGGCCGACAGTTCGCGGCAAATTCCTCTACGTCGGCGACGAAAAGTTCTACGTCCGCGGCGTCACGTACGGCACGTTCCGCCCCCGCGCCGACGGCAGTGAGGTCCCTGAGCTCGAGGTCGTAGAGCGGGATTTCGCGCTGATGGCCGCCAATGGGATCAACGCGGTCCGCACCTATACGGTGCCGCCGCGCTGGTTGCTCGACGCGGCGGCGCGCCACGGCCTGCGCGTCATGATCGGCCTGCCGGTCGAGCGCTACATTGGGTTCCTCGCCGACAAGAAAGACGCCCCCGACATCGAGGCGCTGGTGCGCGCCGGCGTACGCGCGACGGCGGACCACGCGGCCGTCCTGTGCTACGCCGTCGGCAACGAGATCCCAGCCTCGGTGGCGCGTTGGTTCGGCCGGCGCCGGGTCGAGCGCTATCTCGAACGGTTGTACCACGCAGCGAAGGACGAAGCGCCGGAGAGCCTCGTCACCTACGTGAACTATCCCTCGACCGAGTATTTGCAGCTCGACTTCCTGGACTTCTTCTGCTACAACGTCTACCTCGAGTCGCAGGAGCGGCTGCACGCCTACCTCGCCCGACTGCAGACCCTCGCCGGCGAACGCCCGCTCGTGATGAGCGAGATCGGGCTCGACAGCCGGCGCAACGGCGAGCACGCCCAGGCCCGCATGCTCGACTGGCAGGTGCGCACGGCGTTCGCGGCCGGATGCGCGGGCGCGTTCGTCTACGCCTGGACCGATGAGTGGTACCGCGGAGGAGCCGAGGTGGACGATTGGGACTTCGGGCTCACGCGCCGGGACCGGGGTCCCAAGCCGGCGCTGCACGCGGTGCGCGACGCCTTCCGGGAGGTGCCGTTCGCGCCCGACCTCCTCTGGCCCAGCATGTCCGTCGTCGTTTGTACGCACAACGGGGCGCCTACCCTCGCAGACTGCCTCGAGGGGGCCCGCCGCCTCGCCTACCCGAACTACGACGTCATCGTGGTGGACGACGGCTCCACGGACCAGACGGCCGCCATTGCGCGGCAATACGACTGCCGGCTGATCCAGACGCCGCACCTCGGGCTCGCAAGCGCGCGCAACACGGGGCTGGCCGCGGCCACGGGAGAGATCGTCGCCTACCTGGACGACGATGCCTTCCCCGACCCGCATTGGCTCACCTATCTGGCGGCTACGTTCATGAGCACGGGCCACGCCGGCGTGGGGGGGCCCAACCTCAGCCCCCCAGAGGACGGACCGATCGCCGAGTGCGTGGCGCGCGCGCCGGGCGGGCCAGTGCACGTCCTCGTGAGCGACCG
>DATDFP010000150.1:0-3003 GCA_036522535.1 Gemmatimonadales bacterium | reverse complement strand
GCCGCCGATCGCTCCCAAGCCCGACGCGGCGACCGCTGTCGCGGACGATGACGCGCTCTACGACCGGATCGCCGAGTTGTTCGACAACGAAGTGAATCCGATGGTCGCCCGCCACGGCGGCCGGGTGGAGCTCATCGACGTGCAGGACGCGGTGGTGATGCTCCGCATGGGTGGCGGGTGTCAGGGGTGCGGCATGGCGGACGTGACACTCCGCCAGGGGATCGAGGCCATGCTGCAGCAGCACGTCCCGGAAGTGAAGGGCGTGGTCGACATCACCGACCATTCAGCGGGCACGGATCCCTACTTCGCCGCCGCCAAGAAGTAAGGGCGCGGGCATGCCGCGCTCCTCGAGTCCGCGGCTCCTGCTGCTCCTTCCCACGACCACGTATCGCACGGCGGCGTTCGTAGAGGCCGCGCGGCGTCTCGGGGTGGCCCTGACCGTCGCGTCGGATCAACCCAGCACCTTTGAGGCGTCCCAGCCCGCGGGACTCCTGACCCTCGACTTCGCCCACCTCGACCGCGCCGCGGAGCAGGCGGACCGGTTCGCACGCGAGCACCCGATCGCCGCGGTCGTCGGCGTGGACGACGATACGGCGGTGCTCGCGGCCGTGATTGTGGCGCGGCTTGGGGCCGCGGGAGAGCTCAAGGGAAACCCCGTAACGGCCGCGCTCGCCGCGCGTGACAAGCACCGCCAGCGGGTGCTGCTGGCGGAGCACGGCGTGCCGGCGCCGGCGTTCGAGCTGCATGCGCTCGACGAGGATCCCGCAGGGCTCGCCCACAGGGTGCGCTACCCCTGCGTCCTCAAGCCGCTGCGTCTGTCGGCCTCTCGAGGCGTGATGCGGGCCGATGATGCCGCCGGTTTCGTGTCTGCCTTCCGGCGACTGAAGGCAATCCTCGAGCAGCCGGACGTCGCGGCATGCGGCGAGCCCGCGCGGCACTTCTTAGTGGAAGACTTCGTCCCCGGCGTCGAGGTGGCACTCGAGGGTCTGGTGACGGACGGCTGCCTGCGAGTGCTCGCGCTGTTCGACAAGCCCGACCCGCTCGACGGTCCCTTCTTCGAGGAGAGCATTTACCTCACGCCGTCTCGCCTGCCCGGGCTTGCGCAGCGAGCGATCGCAGCTTGCGCCCAGGAGGCGGTGACGGCCCTGGGGATCAGGGACGGGCCGGTTCACGCCGAGCTGCGGCACAACGACCGCGGCGCCTGGCTCATCGAGCTCGCCGCCCGGCCGATCGGCGGGCGGTGCGGGGCAGTGCTGCGGTTCGAAAGCCGGGAAACGGGAAACGGGAAACGGGAAACGTTGTCGCTTGAGGAGGTCGTCATCCGGCACGCGCTGAGGATGCCGCTCACGGCCCTCGAGCGGGAGCAGCGGGCCGCAGGGGTAATGATGATCCCGGTCCCGGGAGCGGGGGTGCTGCGGGAGGTGCGGGGCGTCGCGGAGGCCCGTGCCGTGCCGCTTGTCGAGGACGTCGCCATCACGGCCCATCGGGGCCAAACGCTCGTGCCGTGGCCGGAAGGGTCGCGCTATCCCGGCTTCATCTTCGCCCGCGGCGAGACCGCTGACGCGGTGGAGGCGGCGCTCCGGGCGTCGCACCGGCGGTTGCAGTTCATCGTCGAGGGCACGGACGATGCGCGGTAAAAAGTAGGGGCGCAGCATGCTGCGCCCCTACTTCCGCCCGTCCGTCAGTCCGCCCGTCCGCCCGTTTACACGGCGACGGCCACGCCCTCGAGCCAGTTGCGTGGCACGGTGTCGAGGCCGGTCTCCTCGATGGCGCGTTTCAACCCTTCCTTCAGGGCCTTGGCGCCTTCTTCGAGCGGCACGCCCGGCAAGGCTCCTTCGATGAACAGCGAGAACCGCCCGATGTCCTCGAGACTCTCCGGCGGCATCTCGATGCGCACGAGCTCGACGCTCGGTCGCGCGAAGCCCGCGTTCACGCACAGGTCGGCGTACTCGTCGGCGGTGAGGAACTCCCGCGCGGTGGCATGCGTGGAATGCTTCACCTCGATGCCCCGCTCCCGCAGCACCTGCACCGCGCGCAAGACCCAACGCCGCCAGAACCCCGACGTGCCCTCGACGTAGGCGCCCTTGAAAAACGTGGTGTTGAACGCGAACACGCCGCCCCGCTTGAGGGCCTTGCGAATCTCCCCGATGACCTGCGCCTTGTCGCTGACGAGATGGATTGCGTTCAGAAACACCACGGCATCGGCGGAGGACACGAGGCGGGACACCCACTCGGCGCTCCCCTGAATGAACTCCACTACGCGGGAGTGAATCGCCGACCGGGCCCTGGCGAGGGCCGATTCGGACGGGTCGATCCCGATCACCCGCGCGTCGTGCGGCTCGCCGAGGTGCTCGAGGATGAGCTTCGTGACCGCGCCCGGCCCGCACCCCAGGTCAACGACCTTGCGGCGGCCCGGGTCGATCACCCGCTCTACAATCCACCGATTCACCTCGGTGAAGAACGGATGCCGCGTAAACGCTTCGAAGGAAAACCGCTCCGAATCGCCGCCGTTGTCAGTCACCATGCTTCCTCCCGCGTTCTGCGGCTCGAGGTCACCGCCACCAATCTACCGCCGTCACGCACGCAGAAGTAGGTGGCCACGCCATCGATCTCCATCCCCGGTACGGTGCGTCGGAGCGGTACTGGCCGGCCTCTGGATCCGTGCTACAATGGGAATCTAAGTGACCCACCCGAAACGTCTTAGTCAGGAGGAAGAGCGCTCCCTCGTCCGGCGCTTGAAGGCGCGCGACGAGCGGGCCCTGGGAGAGTTGTACGACCTCCTGGCCCCGTGGGCGCTCGGCGTCGCCTTCCGGATCCTGCAGGACCAGGACGAGGCGGAAGAGGTGGTGGCGGACGTGTTCGTGCAAGTGTGGGCGCGGATCGACCAGCACGACTCGCGACGCGGGCCGCTCGTTCCCTGGATTCTCTCCATTGCCCGCAACCGGGCGCTGGACGCGCTGCGGCGTCGGCGCCGCTGGTGGCGCAAGGCGGCGCGCTTGGAGC
>DATDFP010000149.1:0-8506 GCA_036522535.1 Gemmatimonadales bacterium | reverse complement strand
GGGCGCCCCCCCCGGCGGCTGGGAGCCGGACGGGGTCGGGAGAGACGACACACGCCCGCCGGGCGTGGTGGGAGCGACGCGCCCGGCGGCGGCGTCCAGCTCCACGATGATCTCGGCGAGCGCGAGCTCCCGTTCGCGGCCCTCGACCGAGAGCTCGACGGCCTGCTGCAACGCATCCCGCGCGCGGAACAGGAGCTGCAGCACGTCCGCATCGGCAGGACGAGCACTCCGGCGGAATGAGTCGAGCAGGTTCTCGACTCGGTGAGCGACGTCGGTGACGCCGGCGTAGCCCATGGTCGCCGCCATGCCTTTCACCGTGTGGACGGCGCGGAACAGCCCGCCCACCGGCCGGGGGTCGGTCGGATTCCGCTCCCATTCGAGGAGCAGTTGGTTACAGGCGCTCAAGTGCTCGCGGGCTTCCGCCAGAAACAGCTCGGCGTACTGCGACAGGTCCATGCGCTATCCCAGCACGCGCTGCACCGCTTCGAGCACGCGGGAGGGCTGGAACGGCTTCACCACGAAGTCCTTCGCGCCCGCCTGGATCGCTTCCACCACCAGCGCCTGCTGTCCCATGGCGCTGCACATGAGGATCTTGGCGTCGGGGTCGAATCTCACGATCTCACGCACGGCGTCGATGCCCCCCATGTCCGGCATCACGATGTCCATCGTGACGAGGTCGGGCTTGAGCTCCTTGTACTTGGCGACCGCCTGCACGCCGCTCTCCGCCTCGCCCACGATCTCGAAGCCCGCCTGCGCCAGGATGTCGCCGATCATCGTCCGCATGAAAATGGCGTCGTCGCAGACGAGGACAGTGTGGCTCACACGCCCTCCCTAAGAAGCCAAGATGGGGGTTAGCAGCGCGTCCGTATCGAGAACCACGAAGAGCTGACCGGCGCGGCGGCCGACGGCCTGGACGAGCGACGGATCGACGCCCGGTAAGGCCTGCCGCCGATCCAGTGCCGCTCCGTCTACTGACACGAGGTCCGTCACTTCATCGACCGTGAAGCCGACGACCTTCCGGCCCCGGCTCACCTGCAGCAGCACGGTGCTGCCGCTCTGGGCGCCTGCCGGAGGCTCCGGCTGGCGCAGCGCCCGCCATCCCTCCACCACCGTCACCAGGGTCCCCCGCACGTTTACCAGCCCTGCCACCGCCCGGGGCGCTCCGGGGATTCGGGTGGGTTCGAGCCGTGGCAGGATTTCGCGAACCATTGTCGCGTCGGCGGCCCAGGTGAGGCCACCGACGCGGAACAGGAGCAATCGGACGACCTCAGCGTCACTCATCCGATGCGAAGAACCCAAGATACCGCAAGGGGTTGCGTTCAGCAAGCAAACTCGGGTCGCCCGCCGCTTCCGCAAGCGGGGGAACGAGATCGGCGGGCCATTCGGACGAGAGCCGGAGCGGCGCGCCGCTCACGGGGTGATCGAGCACGAGCTCGCTGGCGTGCAACAGCTGACGCGGCGCGAGCGTCTCGATCCGCTCCGCGGCGTGGCGCTCGGATGGTGTGACCCGCCGGGCGCCTCCGAACCCGTACTCGCGGTCCCCCACGACGGGATGGCCCACGTGGGCGAGATGCACGCGGATCTGGTGTGTGCGGCCCGTGCCCAGCCTGATCCGGAGGAGATCGGTGTGGGCGAAGCGCGCCACGACGGCGGCGTGCGTGACCGCGTGCCGGCCGCCCGCGAGCACGGTCATGCGCTTGCGCTCCGTGGGATGCCGCATGATCGGCGCCTCGATGTCGACGGGGCTGTTCGCGAGATGGCCCCAGGCCAGGGCGGCGTAGACCCGCCGGACCCGGCGCTGCTCGATCATCCGCGTGAGACGCCGGTGCGCCAGATCGGTCTTCGCGACGAGCAGGAGGCCCGACGTGTCGCGGTCCAGGCGGTGGACGATCCCGGGACGGCCCTCAGGCGAGCCCTGGCCGAGCGGAGTGCCGCGCCCGACCAGCACGTTCACCAGCGTGTCGTCCCAGTGCCCGGGCCCGGGATGGATGACGAGCCCGGCGGGCTTGTCGAGCACGGCGAGGTGCTCGTCCTCGTAGACGAACACGAGGTCGCGCTCCGCCGGGGCGTAGGTGCGCGGCGGCTCCGCGTCGGGCAGGTGGACGGTGATGACCGCCCCGCGTCCGAGCCGGGCGGAGGCGCGGAGCGGCACGCCGTCGCACGTGACGTGCTTGCCCGCGATCAGCCGGCCCGCGACGGTGCGTGAGAGCGCCAGCTGGTCGGCGAGAAAACGGTCGAGGCGCTCGGTCTGGGAGGCGGAGACGCAGAAGCTGACCGCCGCCATCAGGGCTCGGCCGCCCTGGCCTCCCCTCCGCGCTCCTGTGAGCGGCCCTCGAGCCAGAGGGAGACCGCGAGCGCGATCGCCCCGACGGTGATGGCGGAATCGGCGACGTTGAAGGTGGGCCAGCGCGCCGTGGCGATGCCCACGTCCACGAAGTCCACGACGCCTTGCGCGCTGCGGATGCGGTCCACCACGTTCCCGATCGCGCCGGCGCACACGAGGGCGAGGGAAACGATGCGCCACTTGTCCCCGGATCGGGCGGCCCGGACCATCGAGCGCAGCACGAGCAGGGCGCCGAGCGCGAGCCCGAAGAAGATCCAGCGCGAATAGGCGCCCAGGCACAACCCGAAGGCCGCGCACTGGTTATAGACCAGGCGCAGCTGCACGTAGTCGCCGATCAGCCGCACCGGCACATGGTGCGCGAGCTGCGATTCGGCGAGCAGCTTCGTGATGAGGTCGGCGACGAGGACGATCGTCCCTACGCCCCAGAACAGCCGCCGATCACCGGCGCTTGCCATCTTCCTCCTTCGCCTTGCATTTGATGCAGAGCCTGGCGTGCGGCAGCGCGTCCAATCGCTCGAACCCGATGTCCTCCCCGCATTGCTCGCACTTGCCGAATTTCTCCGGCGCCTGGTACAGGCGGCGCAGCGCCTGGTTCACATGCCACAGATAGCGGCCTTCCTGGGACGCGAACAGGAACGCCTTCTCGCGCTCCATGGCGTCGGTGCCCTGGTCGGCCATGTGAAAGGAATAGCTCGACAGATCCCCGTCCGACGCCTGCAGGCTCGACGTGAACGACTCGTCGTAATACCCGAGCTCCTTCATGACGCGGGCACGCTCTTCCAGCAGGCGCTTCTCGAGGTGCGCGAGCTGCTTCTTGTTCAAACCCTTCGACGTCTTGGGTTTCGGTTTCGCAGGCATTATCAACCACCGCCCTTTCGTCCGTCATGGCGCCGGAGCGCGATCGTCACGCGGCGCCCCTCAATATCGACTTCGCTCGTCACGTCCGCCGCTTCGAACACGGCTCCCAGCAGGGTCTTGCGCGCCAGCGTCTCGCCCTCGACGAAGTCCTGGAACGCGGCCGTCGCGGCCACCACCTCGTCCGCGCCGGCCACGCTCAGCTCGATGCGCGTGGCGTATTCGTACCCCGCCGCTTTGCGGAGCCGCTGCACCCGGTTAACGACCTCGCGGGCGAACCCCTCCTGAACCAGATCCGCGGACAGCGTCGGGTCCACCGCTACGACGTACGGCCCGTCGGCCTGCACCGCCCAGTCGCTCGTCACCTCGCGCGTCACCGTGACGTCCGCGGGCGTGAGCTCGAACTCTCCGGCTCGGACGGGCTCGCCACGCTCCAACGCCATCAGCTGTTGCGCGGTGAGCTGCGACGTCGCCTGCGCCGCCCGAGGCGTGTCCTTGCCGTAGCGCTTGCCCAGGCTGCGGAAATCGGCCTTCGCCTTGAGCCTCACCAGATCGTGATCGGAAGCCACGACTTCCACGGTCTTGGCGTTCACCTCGGCAGTCAGGATATCTAACAGGGCCGTAAAGGCCGGTCCCTTGACGTCCGCCGGTACCGCCACCTGCAGCCGCGCGACCGGCTGGCGCACCCGCAGCTTCCTGGTCTCACGCGCGGCGCGGGCGAGCGAGGCGAGGCGGCGAATCGCCGCCATCGCCGCCATCAGCTCGGGCTCCCGCCGCCCCTGCCCGACCGGAAACCGGGCGAGGTGCACCGAGGTTCCCGTCAGCGCGCGGTGCACCCAATCCGAGACGAACGGAGCGGCCGGGGCGACCAATCGGACCGCGGTGACGAGCGTTTCGTAGAGCGTCGCGAGCGCGGCGGGATCCGCCGCCTGGTCCGGCGCCCAGAAGCGCGGGCGGTTGGTGCGCACGTACCACTTGGAGAGGTCGTCCACGACGAAGTCCATGGTCGCGCGCACGGCCGCCGTCACGTCGTAGCCGTCCCATGCCTCGCGCACCGCGGTCACGACCTCGTCCAGGCGCGCCAGCACCCAGCGGTCGGCAAGCGCACGCCCCGCTATGGGGGGCGCGTCGCCGCGGGGGGAAGGAGTCCATGCGCCCGCGTAGTCCACGAAGAACTTATACGTGTTGCGGACCGCGTTCAGGAACCCGCCCGCCACGTCCGGGATCTGGCGCTTGTCGAACCGCTTGGGGAGCGCGACCCCACTCTGCCCGAGCAGGTACAGCCGGACGGCATCCGCGCCGAACTCCTCGATGACCTCCCACGGATTCACCACGTTTCCGCGGCTCTTCGACATCTTCTGTCCCTGGGCGTCGAGCACCAGCTCGTTCACCACAACGTTCCGGTACACGGTCGAGTCGAACACCCCGACGCCGATCGCGAGCAGCGAGTAGAACCAGCCACGTGTCTGGTCCACCCCCTCGCAGATGAAGTCCGCGGGGAAGTGGGCCTTGAAGTCGGCCTCGTGCTCGAAGGGGTAGTGCCACTGGGCGTACGGCATGGCTCCCGAGTCGAACCACGCGTCGATCACCTCGGGGACTCGGCGCATCGCGCCGCCGCACTGCCGGCAGGGCCACGTGTACGCATCGATCTGGGGCTTGTGGGGGTCGAAGTCCGCGGGGAGCGGCCTCCCCTGTCGCTCCGCCAGCTCTGCGTACGATCCGATCACCTCGCGGTGCTCCTTCTCCGTGGTGCACTCCCACACGTTGAGCGGTGTCCCCCAATAGCGGTCGCGCGACAGCGCCCAATCCACGTTGTTCTCGAGCCATTCGCCGAAACGCCCGCCGCCGACTTCGGGCGGGTGCCAGCGGATCTGAGCGTTCACCTCGAGCATGCGCCCCTTGACGGCGGTGGTGCGGACGAACCACGACGTGCGGGCGTAATAGATCAGCGCCGAGTCGCACCGCCAGCAGAAGGGGTAGCTGTGATCGTACGGGCGCGTCTCGAGCCAGCGGCCTTCCGCCTTGAGCCGCTCGATGATCAGGCGGTTCGTCTCCGTGTCGGTGACGAGCCGGCCGTTGATCGCATCCCAGCCCGTGCCCTGGAACGTGCCGTCGGGCGCCACCGGATTCACGAGAGCGAGGCCGTACTGCCGGCCGGCCTGGTAGTCGTCGGCGCCGAAGGCCGGGGCCAGGTGCACGAGCCCGGTGCCGTCCTCCGCGGAGACGAAACCGGCCGCGACGACGATGCAGCGCTGACCCTCCGCGGGGAGCGGCACCAGGTCGAGCGGCCGGACGTACTTCTGCCCCACGAGACCGCGGCCGCGGTACGCCGCGACCCGGGGGGCCGCGGCAAGAGGCCGGCCCCGCACGTGCACGTCGCCGGCCCGCGGCGCCGCCACGATGTAGCGCACGCCGTCCACCTCGTACTCGCCGTACTCGAGGTCGGGATGCACCGCCACCGCCACGTTCGACAGGAGCGTCCAGGGCGTCGTCGTCCAGATCACGAGCTGCCGCTTCGGGTCGTCCGCGAGCGGGAACGTGACGTACACCGTGTTGGTGCGCACCTGCTCGTATCCGAGGGCCAGCTCGTGCGAGGAGAGCGCGGTGCCGCAGCGCGGGCAGTACGGCAGCACCTTGTGCCCGCGGTACAGGAGCGCCTTCTCGTGCAGCCGCTTGAGCAGCCACCACACCGTCTCGATGTACTCGTTCGTGTAGGTGACGTAGGGATGCTCGTAGTCCAGCCAGTAGGCGATGCGCTCCGACAGCGATTCCCAATCGGACTTGTATTTGAAAACGTTCTCCCGGCACTTGCGGTTGAACTCCGCGACGCCGTACGCCTCGATCTCCTTCTTGCCGCTGATGTGCAGCGCGCGCTCCACCTCGATCTCGACCGGGAGGCCGTGCGTGTCCCACCCCGCGATGCGCGTGACGCCGTGTCCCAGCATCGTTTGATAGCGGCAAACGAGATCTTTGATGGTGCGCGCGAAGACATGATGGATCCCCGGCCGGCCGTTCGCGGTGGGGGGGCCCTCGAAGAAGACGAAGGGCGGGTCCTGGCGCGTCGCCTCCTGGACGCGCGCGAACAGCCCCTCCTGCTTCCAGGCCGCGAGGAGCTGTTTCTCCAGCGCGTCCGGCGAAAGGGCGGGATCGAGAATGGGGTACGGCATCAGTTCAAGTGCTCGAGCACGCCGCAGATCAGCCCGGTGAGCCTCGGCTCGGCGCCGCGCGCCACCGCGAGGATCCGGTCGACCGACGCGGGCTGAAGCGCGTCGGGGAGGCATTGGTCCGTGATGATCGACACGCCCAGCACGCGCATCCCCAGGTGCACGGCGGCGATGACCTCGGGGACCGTGCTCATCCCCACGACGTCGGCGCCGAGCGTGCGCAGCAGCCGGTACTCGGCCCTCGTTTCGAGGTTCGGCCCCGGGACGGCCACGTACACGCCCTCCCGCAGGGGAATTCCCCGCTCGAGCGCCACGCGGCGGGCGAGCGCGCGCAGCTCGGCATCGTACGGTTCCGACATGTCGGGGAACCGGGGGCCCAGCGCATCGTCGTTCGGCCCCACCAGCGGGTTGTCCGCGAGCAGGTTGATATGGTCGGAGATGAGCATCAGGTCGCCCGGGCCCCACAACGGATGCATCCCGCCGCACGCGTTCGAAACGACGAGAATCCCCGCTCCCAGCCTGTGCACCACACGGATCGGAAACGCGATCTGCTGCAGCGTATAGCCCTCGTAGCGGTGGAAGCGTCCCTGCATCGCGACGACGCGCCGGCCCGCGAGCGTGCCCAGCAGCAGGCGGCCCGCATGGCTCTCAACCGTCGCCAGCGGGAAGCCGGGGATCTCCCCGTAGGGAATCCGCGTCTCCACGAGGACCTCGTCGGCGAGAGCGCCGAGGCCCGTGCCGAGGATGATCGCGACCTCGGGAACGCACGCCGTCCGCGCGCGCACCGCGCGGACCGCCTCCTCGATCATCCGCCCTGCTGGCCCTCCAGCGCGCGCAGCTCGGCGAGCTGCCGCTCGAGCAGCGCGCGAAAGCCTGCCACGTACACCTGAAACTGCCGCTGCACTTCGGCGAGCTGTCGCTCGACCTCGCCCCTGGCCGTGCGCGCCTCGTCCACGACACGGCGAGCTTCGGCCTCGGCCTCACGCAGGATCACCTGCGCCTCCCGCTCGGCCGTGGCGCGCGTCTGCTCGCGCAGCTGCTGCGCCGCCACCAGCGCCTCGTTCATGGCGCGCTCGCGCTCCCGGTAGGCAGAGACCTGCTCCCCCAGGGCCGCCACGCGCTCCTCGAGCACCGACCTCTCCCGCAGGATGCGCTCCAGCTCGTCCGCGACGCGGACGCGAAAGTCCTCGACGCCAAGCGGCTCGTATCCCCGCAGGCTGCGGCGGAACTCCTGCCGGCGCACGTCGAGCGGCGTGAGATGGAAGGCGCCTTCGCTCACGCCGTCCTCGGGCCGAACAAGGCGGTTCCCACCCGGATCACCGTTGCCCCCTCCTCGACCGCCACGCCGTAGTCCCCGGACATCCCCATCGACAACGTCGGCAGCCATAGACCGTCCTCCTTCAGGGCGTCCCGCAGCTCGCGCAACCCGCGGAACGTGCGCCGCTGCGCGGCCTCGTCGTCGGTCAGGGGCGCGATCGTCATGAGCCCCTCCAGGGCGAGGTGCGGTAGCCCCGCCACCCGCTTTGCCAGCGCGGCGGCCTCGGCCGGCGCGCAGCCGCTCTTTTGCGTTTCGCCGGCCACGTTCACCTGCAGCAGCGCCCTGACGGTCGCGCCGTGCGTCGCCGCCCGGCGCTCCAGCTCCTCCGCCAGCGCGGCCGAGTCGAGCGAGTGCACCAGCGCGAATCGCCCGGGCACGTCCTTCGCCTTGTTGCGCTGCAGGTGTCCGATCAGGTGCCAGGTCGCGCGGCGGCCGGCGGGCGTGTCGATCTTCGCCAGGGCCTCTTGCACCCGATTTTCACCCAGGTCCGTGACGCCGGCCGCGAGCGCCGCGTCCACGGCCTCCAGTCCGAAGCCCTTGGTCACGGCGACGATCGTCACCGGGTGGGACCACCCGGCGGCCGCCTGGCGTCGAGCGATCTCGGCCCGCACGTGGGCCAGGCGCTCGGGCAGGGCCCCAAAATCCATAACCTTGGAAGCTACCCGGGCACACCGGTCGAAACAATACTCCGCGTCAGCGGGCGGGAGCTGTAACTCGTTCGCCGCCTTCGAGGTGCGAGATCGCCCCCGAGAGGAGGCCGCGCACCTGTTGGGGGGTGAGTGGGCGGTGGAGCAGGCCGTGGCTCGCCACCGAGATGGTGGACGT
>DATDFP010000148.1:0-5633 GCA_036522535.1 Gemmatimonadales bacterium | reverse complement strand
ACGCCGGTTGTGGTGCTGCTGGACGATCTCGACGGCGAGGCCGGAGCCCGGGCGCTGCGCGCCGGCGCACGGGCCGTGCTGCCCCGCCATGCCTCGCCCGAGGAGATCCGCGCGGCCGTGCGAGCGGCGGCCGCGGGGCTCGCGTCGCTGCCGGCAGCGTTTGCAACAACCATACTTGACGACAAGCCGGGCGACGGGACACGCGCGCCGGCCGATACTGGCGACCGCGCGCTGACCCCGCGCGAACGCGAGATCCTGACGCTGCTCGGCGAAGGGCTCGCGAACAAGGAGATCGGTGCGCGGCTCGGCATCTCGGAGCACACCGTCAAGACACATCTCGCCGCGATCTACGAGAAACTCGGGGCCTCGAACCGGGCGGAAGCGGTGGCGACGGGATTGCGGCGCGGCCTGGTCATGCTGTGAGGGCCTCATCCCGGGTCCACACGGCTAATTGAGATCCTGCACTTCGCGCGCGGCCTCGAGCCGGCGATCGACGTGCTCCCCGATCGCCTTGGCCCGCTCCAGCGCGAGCGTGAGATCCGGAACCGACCCCACTCCCGCCTGCAGCCGGAATAGGGCGAGCCGCAGGCGCTCGAGCGCGGCCACCGTCTCGGTCAGCCGTTCACCGGTGTCGCCGCGCCCCCGGAGCGCCTCCGCCTCGGCTTCCAACCGCTCGAGCACGCGGGGAACGTCCGGTGCCTGGTGCCGCTCCGCGTCGGGCAGCGCCTTGTAGACGGAGAGAGCCGAGCGCGCGAGCAGGAACGCCGTTGGCTCGACCGAGGCGAGGGCCGGCCGCGCGGGCGCCTTGATACCGATCCCCGCGAGGTGGAAGAACCAGCGTCCGACCCTGCCGGCCCACAACCGGTACCACAGGGTGTCGAGCCGCCTGAGCCAGCGGCGCTGCTTGATGACATCGGCCTCCTCCGCTTGGACCTGCGCTTCGGCGAGCAGCGACGCCCGGATATCGGCGAAGGCGTAGCCGTCCTTCAAGAGCCGGCGGGCCACCGTGACCAGTTGGAAGAGGAGGATGGCGCCGATCACACCGGGGCCCCCGAACGATACCGTCACGCCCCCGCTGCCCGCAGTCACTCGTTGGCCCGCGACGGCCAGCGCCAGGAGCACCATCGTCGAGACCTGCGCGTTGCGCATGAAGGCGCGCACCAGCGGAGGGGCCCGAAAATCCCGCCCCCGCACCTCCCCGACGACGCGCGCCACATCATCCCCCGTCTGGAACCGCTCAGCGGGCGCCTTGCCGAGACAGCGATCGATCACCGCGGCGAGTTTGGCCGGCACCTCGGGCCGGATCACCTGGACGAGAGGCGCAGGCTCGGAGACTTGCTTCGCGAGGATCGCGGGCAGAGTGGGTCCCTCAAACGGGGCCCGGCCGGTGAGGGCGTAGAAAAATGTTGCGCCCAGGGAGTAGAGGTCACTGCGCGCATCCACCGGTTCGCCGCACGCCTGCTCAGGGCTCATGTAGCGCGCGGTGCCGACGACCGGGCCACCGGCGCTCTCCGCATCTCGCGTGCCGAGCGCGATCCCGAAGTCGGTAACCAGCGCGCGATCCGTGGCGCGCTCGATCATGATGTTGTCGGGCTTCACGTCCCGGTGGATCACGCCGCGCTGGTGTGCGTACGCCAGCGCCCACGCCACTTCCTGGAGCAGCTTCATCGCCAACCGCGGCGGCAGCGGCCCGGCACGTTCCACGCGCTCGCGCAGCGTCTCCCCGTCCACGTAGCTCATCACGAAGAACACCAACTCACCGCGGGCCTCGACGAGGTGAATCGGCACGATATTCGGATGAGACAGGCCGGCGGCCGTCCGCGCCTCCCGGAGGAATTGGTCCCGGTCGGCGGGCTTGGCGGCGTGCTGGCCGGGGAGAAGCTTGATCGCGACGGGGCGGTCGAGCGCCACGTCCCGGGCCAGCAGCACGATCCCCATGCCACCTCGCCCGAGCTCGCGCTCGATCGAGTAGCGGCCGGCCAGAACCTCCTGGAGTGCCAGGTACTCGGTGCTGATCGTCGCCATCATGTCCGCGCCGTCCTACGAGCGCGGCGTCGGGGCGTTTCAGCGCTGGTGCGACTCGACATTCGCTTTGATGAGAGAACTCGCGCGCTCAGCCTGCGCGCTGGGGATTCCAGCTGTGCGTTTCGTCGGGGACATGTCGACACCAGGAGTACAGGGCATCGTAGACAACGAAGCCGTGGCGGAGCTGTTCGTGGTCGTCGCGGAAGTTGTGCGACAGCCCCAGGGAAATGGCGAGCAGTCCGGCGGCTTGAGGCGCAAGATCGAGCCGTGCGGTGTCGGCGCCGCGGACAATGACCGCCAGCTTCTCAAGCGCCGGATCGTCAAGGTGGTACCTGCCTAGGAAGGCGTCGAAGCTGCAGAGGGGGCCTTCATGGCTGAGTTCCACACCTTCCACGTCGAAAGGGATGGCGTCAAGCTCGACGGCCAGCCTCCGGACTTCATTCGGTGCCGCGAAGAGAAACACCGGATCCTTGTCGATGAAGCGAGCTATGAGCCAAGGACAAGCGATGCGGTCAACCTTGGGATGCTCACGCGTGATCCATTTCACGGAAACCTCCTCCGCGGATGCAGCAAGACCTCTCGATGAATCGTGGGCAGGCCGACGCGAACGGAATACCCGCGACGCGCAGACGATCGGAGGAGAACGTCGCGCGATAGTGGTCCGCTGCATCGCCCGGCCGGATGTCGAGAGTGACGAGGAGCGTATCGCCGCCGCGGCTCCAGTAACCTTGCCAGTCCCCGAGCGCCGGATCCTGCGCGTGGAGGACCGCTGGAATGAGGAGCGCGGCAAGCTCAATGTGGACGGCTTGGATGGTATTCACGCTCCAGATGTGCCCGGATCTCCTCGAGCGTAAACCACGCCGGCCGAAACTCACCGCGCGCATACAGCGGCGCATGATCGACGTAGTGCGGCAACGCTGGATCCCCGCTCGCCCCCATCGTATGCACCGCGAGCTGCCGGACCGTCGGCCCGAATTCCACGACGCTGACATACGTCCCACCCGCCACGCCGTAGCGCCGCTTCTGACCGGACACGGGCTGGGTGTAGTACGTGAATACGGCGCCGTGCTGCCCGCCCACGCCGCGTACAGCGACGCTCGGCCGGTCGTCGGCGAACTGCTGATCGACGCGCTCGTCGATTCGCTGCAGCCGGTTGACCTCACCCCACGGCACGCGCCACGTCCCCCAGTCGCGTTCCAAGGCCGCCATCGCACTGTCCAGGGCCGCGATCGCGCCTCCCGTATCCCGTATCCGCTCTTGCCAGCGGTCGAACAGGGTCATCGCGACCGACGTCGTATCGCTGCGCCGATTCCAGCGCGCCAGCACGTCGATAGCCGGGGCGAGCCGCCCATAACGCGTCGAGTCGGCCGCGAAATCGCCCAGCAACCTGGGCAGGAACGAGTCCGCGGCCATCACGTACGTGTCGAACGCCGCGCGCACCCAATCGTCCCAGGTGAAGCGCGCTGTCCCGGCGAGAATGCGGCGTGAGGTGAGGCCTCGGAAGTTGTCGCCCTCCCCCACCATGTATCGCGGAAACTTCGACGAATCAGGATTGCCGCTCGAGCTCAGCAAGAACGGCGTGGTATTGCAATTCTGCATCCACCCCGTCGCCGGGTTGAGGAGCTGCGGCAGCTCGGCGATCGTGTGGTAGCCCTTCCACTCCGTCGCGGGATCGCTGCCGTCCACGGGCCCCGACCAGTCGAAGCGGGGGTCGCGTACCGGCACGGCGCCGTTGTACAGATACCAGATGTTGCCACCCGCGTCCGCGGCCATGACGTTGCCGAACAGCATGTTCAGCGGCCGCATCGCGCGCTTCAACTCGGCGACCGAGCGCGCGCGCGTCATGTTGTACCACTCCTCCAACCAGCCGTCCGCCTCGAGCTTGGCCATCTTGAGCGCGAGCGGCTTGCCGTCGCGCGCGCCGATGATCGGCCCGTGATGCGTCTTTCGGAACGTGACGACGCGGGGGGAAGGACCGCTATCGGTCTTCACTACGAGAGTTTCGGTCCAGATGGTCGCGCGGCGATAGCCCGCGCCGTACCGGTAGCGGATCGAATCGGCGAACGTCTCGGCGTACAGATCCGCCTGGTCCGCGGCGTTGTCAGTGCTCACCCAGCCGAGCGACTCGTTGTGCCCGACGTAGGGAAACGGAAACCCGAGGCGCGTGTAGCCGGTGAAGTTCCAGCCGCTCTCCTTGCTGTTGACGTGCCCCTCGTAGACCTGCCCGGGACCGAAGAACGGCAGATGCGGATTGATGAACAGCATCGCATGGCCGGTAGCGCTCTTGGTCGGCCCAATCACCCAGCCGTTCGAGCCGAACAACAGATGGCAGTCTGACACGTCGGGCACCTGACACCAGACACCAGGCGGCTGTCCTTGGCGATCGAAACCATGTGCGGCAGCCATCTCCAAGTCACTGGGCCGAAAGCCCGCGCCCCAGAAGAACCCGCTCTGGTAGTAGTTGTAGCGAATGAAGGCGAGCGGGTACCACGGCTCGAACCGCGTCAACAGCCGTGGGTGCACTTCAGGGTGATCGGCGAGATACGCGTTGAGCCCTGCGGCGAAGCCATCGAGCAGCGCGCGCATCTTGCGCGGCAGCCGCCGGTACTCCTCGCGCGCGAGCCGCGGAATCTCCAGCGCCCGATTGCGCCGGTCGTTCGTCAACCCGCTCAGCCCCTCCACCTCGGTGCGCCGGCCGATAGAGCGGATGTAGTTGTCCTCGATGCGCCAGAAGTTGTCCTCGGCCTGCGCGTACGCGAAGCCGAACAGCGTCGCCGCATCGGTCTCACCGAAGACGTGCGGGATGCCGTAGGTGTCGCGGTAGATGGTAACGCGCGCCGCGAGATCAGTTTGGGCCACGAGGCCCAGCGGGGCGAGGCACAGCGCCACCGCCGTGAGGAATGCTTGCATGCCCTGTATTCTAGCGACTCAACCCGCTCACCTCGGAGCCTTGACCGGCAAGTCGACGTAGCTCGTTCGGCTATTCCCACGCTGAAGCGTGGCCCGGTGAAGCACCGTGCTTGAAGCACAGTTGCGTCCTGCGCACTTCCCCTGCCAACTCGCTCCCCCGCTGCGCCAAGTCGTGCCGCATCCCTTGCCACTCCTGACACCTGACCCTACCCTGAGCGCACGACCCTTCAGGTGGGAGTCATGACCCTACGCCTGTGCCTCGCCCTCGCCGTCGCACCCTGCGCGCTCGCCCACGCGCAGAGCCCGCCGAGCACCACCACCACCACCGATTCCGCCGGCATCCGCCAGGCGGCGCTCGACTACATCGAGGGCTATTACGAAGGCAACGCCGAGCGGATGGAGCGGGCCGTGCATCCGGAGCTCGCCAAACGGATCGTGCGCACGAACGATCAAGGTCGCAGCCAGCTCGGCCAGATGAGCGCCATGACCCTGGTGCAGGGCACGCGTGCCGGCGGCGGCAAGGACATCCCGGTCGCCGAGCGCCGTAAGGATGTCACGATCTTCGACATCTATCAGAACGCCGCGAGCGCCAAGATCTACGCGTCCGGCTGGGTCGATTACCTGCACCTGGCCAAGTGGAACGGGCGCTGGGTGATCGTGAACGTGCTGTGGGAGCTGCACCCGAAACGATGAAGTCC
>DATDFP010000147.1:0-2297 GCA_036522535.1 Gemmatimonadales bacterium | reverse complement strand
ACCAGTATCGGGCTCGGCGTGTCCACGAAGACCACGCGGTCCGCCTCCCGGCGAATTACCATCTTCACCGGCGGACCCTTTCCCCTCCCGCGCCCCCGGTTGCCGCGACGATACCACACCACGACATCGGGCCCGCCGTCTTCGACTCGCACCACCTCGTAGCCGTGCCTCACCAGCACTTCCCTGGTGACCACGAGGGCCCGGTCGTTCGTGACCTCGTACTTCTTCGGTCCCCGCCCTCTTCCCTGGGCTGCAGCAGGCGCAGCCGTCCCGAGCACGAGCCCGAGCGTGACGCACAACAGCCTCGTCCGCATCGACATACGCTCTCAACCTCGAGGGTGAGATGTGACGAAAGCTTAGCGTCTGGGATGCTTCGACGGTGTGACCGTCCTCACAACCTCTACCATCCTCTACCGCCCTCTACCGTCTTCTACCGCCCTTCTTTCAGTATCTGCTTCGCGATCGTATTGAGCTGCATGTTGCTCGTGCCCTCGTAGATCGTCCCGATCTTGGCGTCGCGATAGAACTTCTCGACCGGGTACTCCTTCGTGTACCCGTAGCCGCCGAACAGCTCCACGCAGAGTGACGTCACCCGCTCGGCAACCTGGGAGGAGAAGAGCTTCGCCATCGCCGCCTGAACCGTGTACGGCTCGCCCGCGTCCTCGAGCCGGGCCGCGTTATACACCATCAGGCGCGCCGCCTCGAGCTCGGTCGCGGCCTGGGCGAGCTGGAACTGAACCGCCTGGAATTCGCCGATCGGCTTGCCGAACTGCTTGCGCTCCTTGACATACGTGAGCGTGGCGTCGAGCGCGCCTCGGGTGACGCCGATCATCTGTGCGGCGATCCCGATCCGCCCGGTGTTGAGCGTCTCGATCGCCACCTTATAACCCTGGCCGACCTCGCCGATCACGTTCCCGGCCGGCACCTCACAGCCGTCGAGGATCAGCTCGCACGTGCTCGACGCCCTGATACCGAGCTTGTCCTCCCTCTTCCCGATGGCGAAGCCCTTGAACCCGCGCTCGACCGCGAAGGCCGTAATGCCCTTGTAGCCCTTCGAGAAATCGGTGTTCGCAAACACGAGGAAGAGCTCCGCCTCGGCCGCGTTCGTGATCCACAGCTTGCGACCCTCGAGGACCCACTTGTTGTCTTGCTTCGTGGCCCTGGTCTGGAGACCGAAGGCGTCCGACCCCGACTCGGGCTCGGACAGCGCGTAGGCGCCGACGAGGTCAGTCGCGAGCCGCGGCAAGTAACGACGCTTCACGTCCTCATTGGCCCACTTGATGAGCGGGTTGTTGACGAGTGTGTTCTGCACGTCCATGCAGATCGCGACGGAGGCGTCCACCGCGGATAGCTCTTCCACGGCGAGCGCGGTCATGAGGAGACTGCCGCCGCCGCCGCCGTACGTCTCGGGGATCTCGATCCCCATCACCCCAATCGCGAAGCACTGCCGGAGCAGCGCCCGGTCGATGGCGGACGCCCGCTCCATCGCCGGGACAAGGGGCCGGATCTCTCGCTCCGCGAACGCGCGCACGGTGTCGCGGAACAACTCTTCTTCCTCGGTCAGCTTGGTCAGGGGAGCGATGGCGAAGCGGTCGGACATCGTGTTGGCAATCTATCTGTCTTTCACCCGCCGCACGAACTTGAGCCCCGACCAGATCTCATCCACGGCGACGACTTTCACATCCACGAGCCCGTGCGCGAGCCCGATCGCGCGGATCACATCCTCGGTAAGGTCGGTGGGCACGCCGGCGGATTTCTTGGGCCACGAGATCCAGAGCGCCCCGGCAGGCGCGAGCGCGCGTGCGAGCCTCCCGAACTCGTGCTCGAGCTCCCGTCTCTCGCTCGTGAAGAACTGAATGAAATCGAGGCCGCCCGTGGCGCCGGCCCGCTCCGTCACGCCCCCCGGCACCTTGCCCAGCTTGCGATCATAACCGCGGGGCGCATGGAGAATCGCGATCGTCGAGCCCGCCTTGATCCCGAGCTTCTGTACCAGTGGCTTCCCGGAGTAGCCTGCCGTCATTGCCGCCCTTGCCGCCTCTACCGCCCTCTACCGCCCTCTATAAATCACCCGCCAGATGCGCCCGGCCGCGTCGTCGGTGATGTAAAGCGATCCATCCGGTCCCTGCGCCACCCCCACCGGCCGGTGCTGGGTCACATTCTGGTCCGGGTGCCAGAAACCGTCGGCAAATGTCTCGTACGTTCCCAGAGGCTTGCCGTCTTGGAACGGGACGAACACGACGCGGTAGCCGGCCTGCGGCAGCGGTGCGCGGTTCCAGGAGCCGTGGAACGCCACGAAG
>DATDFP010000146.1:0-2062 GCA_036522535.1 Gemmatimonadales bacterium | reverse complement strand
GGGGGGGGACGGGGGGGAAACGACGACGTGAGTGGTCACCGAACGGTGAGATGATACTCGCGGAGCGGGGGCGCAAGCAAGGCATTGACACCACCCTCCTACCAGGAGCACTGCGATGGCCATCCAGCCTTCGATTCTCGTTTCCACCACCTTCGACGTGCAGGGCCGACGCATCCGCGAATACCGGGGCGTCGTCCGTGGGATCACGGTCCGGGCGCCCACCATCGCCCAGGGGATCCTCGGTGGGCTGAAGAGCATCGTCGGGGGCAGCATCGGCGCTTACACCGAGATGTGCGAGCAGGCGCGCCAGGCGGCGTACGACTTGATGATCGAGCACGCCCGGCAGCTCGGCGCCAACGCCGTCGTCGGGATGTGCTTCGATGCCTCCGAGGTCGCGAGCAAGGCATCGGCCACGGAAGTGCTTTGCTACGGGACCGCGGTGGTGCTCGAGTGAAGGCGGTCCTCAGCCCCTGACCCTCTCAGGTCCTCACCCCCTGACCCCCTCTCCGTTCCGGAGAGGGGGAACGAAGATTGAAGTGTCGTGCCCCCTCTCCCGAAGGGAGAGGGGGACAGGGGGTGAGGACCTCCGAAGGAGACGGGGACGGGGGGTGAAGACCTCAGCCCTACCATTCCGACGCAGGGCAAAGCAAAATTTCGCGACCGAATGGTCTGCACACGATGAATAGACGGCAATTCGTGCACACCGCGGCGTCCAGCGTCCTGGCCGGGCTCCCGGCCCCTCGCTTCCCCCAAGTCCCCGATTGGAAGAGCTGGCGCGTGAACGGTCAGCGCCTCAACCAGCGCCTCGCCGAGCTCTCACGCTTCGGCCGCAACCCGCAAGGCGGCGTGAGCCGCGTCGCCTTCAGTCAGGCCGACATCGACGGCCGAAGCTACGCGATGGAGCTCATGCGCCAGGCGGGACTCGACACGCGGATCGACGTCGCGGGCAACATCATCGGTACGCGCGCCGGCGCGCAGCCGGGCGCGCTCCCCCTCCTGTTCGGCTCCCACATCGACTCCGTCCCCGAGGGAGGCAACTATGACGGGGACGTCGGCTCCCTGGCGGCGATCGAGGTGGCGCAGACGCTCGGAGAGCGCGGCTACGGCAATCGCCATCCGCTCCAGGTGATGATCTGGTGCGATGAGGAGAGCGGCCTGACCGGCAGCCGCGGCTTCATCGGCGACCTACCCGACGAGGAGCTGCGCCGGCCGGGCCGCGACGGCCTGCCGCTCGCCGACAAGATCAAGCGCATCGGCGGCGACCCCGACCGGATCGGCGGAGCGCGTCACGCGCCCGGGAGCGTGGCGGCCTACGTCGAGCTGCATATCGAGCAGGGCGGCATCCTCGACGCGAAAGGCTTGCAGATCGGGATCGTGGAAGGGATCGTCGGGATCCACCACTACGACGTGACGATCCGCGGGTTCGCGAACCACGCCGGCACCACGCCGATGGACCGCCGCCGGAACGCCCTGCTCGCCGCAGCGGAGCTGGTGCTCGTCGTCGATCGCATGGTCAAGTCGGTGCCCGGGCGCCAGGTGGGCACGGTGGGCCGGCTCATCGTGAAGCCGGGCGCGCCGAACGTCATCCCGGGGGAGGTAGATCTCACCGTGGAGCTGCGTGATCTGTCCGCGGAAAAGATCGAATCACTCTGGAGCCGCATCCACACCGAGGCGCAGGAGATCGCGCGGCAGCGCGACGTGACGCTGGATTACGTGATGCAGCATGCCAACGCGCCCGCCCTCTCCGACCCGAAGGTGCGGGCGGTGATCGCGGACGCCGCCCAGGGACTCGGCCTGTCGAGCCAGACGATGCCGAGCGGGGCGGGGCACGACGCACAGGACCTGGCTCGCATCTGTCCCATGGGGATGATCTTCGTTCCGTCGGTGAAGGGAATCAGTCATTCGCCGCTCGAATACACGCGGCCGGAGGACGTGACGAACGGCGGGAACGTGCTGCTGCAGACGATTCTACGGCTCGACCAGCAATGAGAACGTCGTCCTGGCTCCCGGACCTCGGTACGGGTCCTCACCCCCTGACCCCCTCTCCAGGTCCTCACCCCCT